>CAYOLQ010000043.1:0-26520 GCA_964404825.1 uncultured Chitinophaga sp. | reverse complement strand
TTAGATTTGATATTGAGGCAAGATTCCACACCACCTGTTCAGTTGAGGTAAGACATCCGCTTGTACTACCATCGCCTGTAACAAAAAAGTCTATACTTGCAGGACTTGTAACAGAATTAACAATAACCTTATTAGATTCATATGCGGCAATACTGCATCCTCCCAGATCCGGTGTTAAAACACAGGTAATTTCATCCAAAGGATTAAGAGTGGTATTTGTGTAGGTTGTATTGTTAGTGCCAACATCGGTACCATTTAGCTTCCATTGATAAACTGGAGCTGTTCCTGCATTTACAGCAGTTGCTGTAAAGATTCCCGTACTAAAGTTGGAAACTATTGCATTTGTTATAGTAGCAGAAATATCCCTTAAAGAAACATCTACCATAAGTGGCAAAGTTGGGGCAACTGTACTAATATAAAAAAGTGTACCGTTTTGATAGTATTTAACATCACCATTTTCGACACCGATTCGGAAAGTATCACCTGTAGAATAAGTTCTTGCACCAATTAAATTCCCGCTGGCAGATTCACGAATTTCAACCGTACCATTGTTTACCAGGTAGATAGCATAGGTGATTGTGTTCCAATTAGTATTTGTATTTATAGTACTCAAACCGGCCATTCTGGCCATATTGGTCTCAGTAGCCACAAATTCAAAATAACCGTTATCAGCAATCCTGTTTAGTGATGCAGCACCACCATCCCATGTTCCATTAGACTGTATTTTACGTAAGCTGTTTCCATTTGCATTAAGATTAAAAAGGGATGCTTTTTCCCAGACTACCTCTTCCTGTGCGGTCTGACAAGCACTGGCTGAACTGGTTCCCTTTACAAAGAAATCAATACTTGTGTTTTCTGTTGATGCACGAATAGTAAGAGGAGGAGATGAAAAAGTTGAAGTGCAACCCGGCAAATCAGCGCTTATTTCGCAACTGATAAGATCATTCTCTGCAAGGACTGCATTTGAGTATGTTACACTATTGGCTCCGGTATTTACCCCATTACGTTTCCACTGATATGTAGGATTAGCTCCGGCATTAACGGGAATTGCAGTAAAAGCACCTGTTGTAAGGTTAGTAATGATTGCATCGGTAACAGTACCTCCGTTAGTATCTATTGAAACATCAGCTATGAGAGGTAAGGTTGGTGCCAGAGCACTTATATATAAAAGGTTTCCATTTTGATAATACTTAATTACGCCCTGTTCAACTGAGATGCGGAAAACATCTCCTGATGAAAAGCTTGCGGCCCCTATTCTGCTGCCACTCCCGTTTTCTCGAATTTCGAGTGAGGAATTATTCAAAAATATAAGATAACGGATCGATGTCCAGTTTGAATTTAGATCTGTTGAACTCAACCCAACCATCCTTTGCGTATTAGTTTCGGATGCGGTAAACTCAAAATAACCGTTATCATACACTTTATTTAATGAAGATGCTCCCCCATTCCATCCACTTGATTGAATTTTCACCAAATCGTTCCCGGTTGCAGTAACATTAAATAGTTTAGCGGTATTCCAGACAACATCCTCAGTTGCTGTTAAACAAGCTGAAACTACATCATCGGCTTCAATATAGCTTGCGATTCCATTGTATGGAGAAGGTATTTTATTAACCAGTAGATTTGATGAAACAGTGGTTAATCCACATGAACCTGCGATAGTTGCATCACAACTTACCTCATCATTTAATCCCAATGAAGTATTTGTATACGTGTCTGAATCGATTCCGACATTACTGCCGTTAAGTTTCCACTGGTATGTTACGGGACCACCGGCATTTATAGTTGCTGCAGTAAAAATTCCATTGCTGTTATTGGAAACAACAACATCTGAAATTGTACCATTTATGCTGTATATGGAGACATCAACCAGTAAAGGGAGTGCAGGTAACTGATTACTTAAGTATAAAAGGGATCCGTTCTTATAATACCTGACCCTGTTGTTTTCAACAGATATTCTCAGAATGTCTCCCGTTGCATATGTCTGCGCGCCAATCAGGTTGCCGCTTCCAGCTTCCCTGATTTCAAGACTTCCATTAGATACAAGATAAAAAGCATAATTTATGTTGTACCAGTTGGAATTTACATTTGTACTGCTAAGGCCAACCATCCTTGGGCTATTTGTCTCAGTAGCAATAAATTCCATAAAACCGTTATTCCCTACCTTATTCAATGATGCAGCACCACCATCCCAGTTGCCACTTGATCTGGTTTTTATCAAATCATTTCCCGAAGCATTCAGGTTCACTAAATCAGATGCATTCCACACGACATTTTCCGTAACGGATGTACAGCCACTTTCAACTTTGTTTGCCTGAATATAAAAATCAAATCCCGGTGGCACCAGAGGAATTGAATAATATGAACTCTGGTTACATTCAATGATTTGTCTGTCTGCAGCCGATAATGAAGAAGAAAAGAAAATCATTTCAGGGACAGATCCCTTCATATAATACGTATTCCCGCTATATGCAAACAGGTTCATACCATTTGCAGAAAATGTTGCAGTTGCGTTAAGAGCGGAACTGGTTAGAACATTCTTACCGTTTTTCCAGACATCACTTTGTGCTCCATCTCTTCTAAAGGTTCCAACAGCCAAATCGTTCCATGACAGAGCACCTGTTAACCGTCCTGCCGGGTATGTTACATCGAAATATGTGTTTCCATCACTCCAGGGAGCATGAATATTGTATTCGTTTCCATTACCGGAAATCAGAGACTGGTTCTGTCCGCTTTCTGATACAAAAACAGAGTTAAATGTGGAGGTAATCCCTGCTCCAACAGACTGATTAACTTTAAGAGCACTTAACATGGATTGGGCTCCCGTAACTTTCAATGCTGGTAACCCATTAACCAAATTCAAAACTCCTCCCGAAACAAGCAAGGCTTGCTTTGAAAGTGTAGACTGAGTAGCATTTCTTCCAAAACCACTCTGGTCGTACCATATACTAACATAACCATCAGAACCTGATACAAAAGCCAGAAGTGCAACCTGATCTATATCTCCGGAACCTGTAAAATTAATATCTTGTTCTGAATTATCGCTGCTTCTGCGAACTCTTAAGGCAGGTCCGGCATAAGATGGAGTCAATTTTCTTATTGAATAGGCTGCTGAAGAAAAAGTCAGAGGATTAATTCCCAGAATCTGGTTAAGGAACCCTAAGGTAACCGGATATTGAACGCTCTCCAGTCCACAGGCATTTTTAAATGTAAATGTTCCGACATAAGTTCCGCCTGCAGTTGCTCCCGGTGGGATTGTAATAACCAGGGGGCTGGCGGTAAGGGGTGCATCAGAAACATTTGCGAATCCGGATGCAAGTGAAGCTGCATCCCATGATATACTGTAAGTTACCGGATTCCCGGCTGCAATTGCATATGGTACATTGACTGAAGCTGTTCCATAAGGTAAAATGGGAACTGCCGGTATGGTTAATGATGGGGTGACAAAACTTATTCCATAAAATGTACTCTGATTACATTCGATAATATTTCTTTCAGAATCAGAAAGCGCGGAAGGGAAAATAATTATTTCAGGGATTTCGCCGCTGAATGCTCCGTAAGGACCCGAGCCAATTTGGTTTGACGCATAAACAATTGGTCTTGCCGATATAAGGCCGGTTCTAACAAGGTCTCCGTTTAAATAAATCCTTGGCAAGCGGACCGAATAAAGCACATCAACCAGATTAAGGCCTGACACGGCACCTGAATACACTGCAGTTGGAGGCATATATGAATTCCCGTGTTCATAATTGGAAATACCATTTGTGCCCATTGAAATACCCTGACCTGCATTAACACCCTGTTGTGATGCACCCATAAGATATCTCTGACCGGCTGTTCCGGTGGTGCTTGAATTAGATTGAGGATCGATCTGGTGAGTTACTCCTGTTCTGGCAATTGTAAAAATTGAAAAGTTATCAGTGGGAGGATTTGAATAGGTTAGTAAATCATTTGTTCCGTCAAAAAGAGGCGCTGGTCTGGAATTCACAAGATTAAAAATCCCATTATTAATTAAAAGGGGCATGAAAGCTACAGTTGCCTGAGAAGCATGTTGGTTATTATTACTCTGGTCAAACCATAGTCGAATGGTTGCAGAACCAGCTCCGATCCATGTACTTAATAATGTTGGGGTTATTGTGCCACCACCTGCACCAGAAATCTGTGAGTTAAGCGAAACCACATCACTTCCGTCAAAATAAACATCCCTTAATTCTCCGTCACTTACCCTTGAAATCCGCACTGCAGGTCCTGTATAGGAAGGAGTCAATTTGCGAAGGGAATAGGCAACCGTAGGATAGGTAGATGTTCCAAGCACCCTGGCCATAATCCTTACTACAATCGGGTAATTAATACTGCTGACGCCGCAATTATTTTTTACTAAAAAGTTGGCAGAATAAACACCACCTTCAATTGCTCCAGCAGGTATGGTGATGCTAACCGGACTTGCTGGTAAACCTGCATCAACAATATTTGTAAATCCTGCGGCTAATGCTGCTATATCCCATTCAACAGAATATGTTAACGGACTGCCTGTAGTGGCAGTATAGGGAAGATTTATTGAGGTTGTTCCTGCAGGAAAGGAACTTATGCTGCTAAGGGTTATGGTTGGAGCGGGTCCTGGCGGGATTATTGTAACCGTTGTTGAAACACCGGAAGTTGTATTACATGGCCCCTCAAACCTGAGGTAATAGGTTGTAGTTGCAATTGGTGTTGCTATACTAAGATTATTACCTGAACCTACATTAACAGTATAAGCAGCATCGCTATACCATTGAGCAGTTGCACCAATTCCTAAGGTTCCGCCTGTGTAACTTAATAAAATATTTCCGTCGGCCGGACAAATATTGTTCCTGTCTGAAGACGCAGAGCCGGGTGCTGTGCTTAGGCTATTAACCGTAACTGTAACAGTATTGGTTGTAATATTCTGCCCGGCAACAATAAAAGTCAGATAATAATTTCCACTACTATTCGCGGTGTATGAAAAAGTTGTAGCACCTCCTATTGGAGCACCATCCCTGTACCATTGATAAGTATTTCCATCATTAGGCACAGACAGGACAACAGATCCCCCGGTACAAAAAGTTGCCGGACCAGATAAGGTAAGTGTATATGGACCTGATGAAAAGAGTGTTCCGATCGGACTTGCATTCAGATTAGTCAGGTTCCCATAGCCACAATTCGCAGGATAATTATTTGGATTAGTGCAGGTAAGATCTGTATAAGAGCCACCTGTTTTTACAGAAGGGGTCGGGTCCAGGATAAATATTGCACCGGTTGTAATATCGAAAGAGCCCTGATTGTTTGCTCCCTGCTGAAGGAAATCTCCTGTTACAACAAGATATCCGCCGGCAATTGCAATAACCTGATTGCCGGATTCATAATTTCCATACACAATTAGAACTCCACCCGGTTGAATTGTTAAGTCAGCATTATTTCCAAGGGTCAGATTTCCAAATATCAGGAGTGTATCGTACACATTCAGATCCCCGTTCCCAAAATCCAGAGATCCAATTCTTTTTACAGTACCATATATTGTTATATTAGGAGCAATATTGGTTACTCCGGGAGCTGAATTATCAACCCAGGTTGAATTGGCGGTCCAGTTACCTGAATTATTATTTTTACTTGTCTCCTGTGCATAAATAAAGGGGCTGAACGAAAAGAGAAAAAATACAGCGATGAGAATTTTAAAAATCCGGCATGATAAATGAGCATGTATATACTGCTCATTTAAAACAAAAATATCGGATAATTTTCTTTTCATTTATTTGATAAAACTGCTGTATCTCAAACTATAAATTAAGTTTTCTAAATAACTTATAAATAAGTATATTCCAATTCAATTCACTGAGAAAGTTTTCAACTAATTGAATTTATTCGGAAACTAATTTCACATTTTAACGGAAAATGTATACTAAGGTTACAAAAACAATATACATGATCATATTTATAGACTTAAATATGTTAAAAAAGGGTGCATGGGTGTTGAAAACTGTTAAAGTAAATTTGTCCGATTCTGATGAAAGGCAAATACTCTGTCTAAAAATACTATAGATCAGTACAACCTCTGAAAAAGGAGATTAACTAAAAACCATAATTAACTATTCTGTGTTGCGAGGATTGTCAGAGGCTTTTTACTTCGGTGACAAGTTTCTGCAGGCTATCTTTGGCATTTCCAAACAGCATGCGTGTTTTAGGCTCATAGAACAGATAGTTTTCAATTGCAGCATAGCCTTTGCCCATTCCTCTTTTCATTACAATAACATTCTTCGCTTCATGGGTTTTAATAATAGGCATTCCGTAAATAGGACTTGCAGGATCATCCATAGCAGCCGGATTAACCACGTCATTGGCACCAATAACCAGAACAACATCTGTGTGTGGCATTTCAGGATTTATATCATCCATTTCGATTAGTTTATCGTATGACACATCAGCTTCTGCTAGCAGAACATTCATGTGACCAGGCATTCGACCGGCAACAGGATGAATAGCATATTTTACTTCTCCTCCCTTTTCTTCAATAAGTTTTTCAAGTTCATGACACAAATGTTGTGCCTGGGCTACTGCAAGACCGTAACCCGGAACAATTACAACTTTTGATGAATAGCTCAGGAGAACTGCAGCGTCGCTCAGTGATATTTCCCTGATGGAACCTATTTCCTTATCGGAAGCCGTTCCGCCTCCACCAAAAGAACCAATGATTACATTTAAAAGGGATCGGTTCATTGCCTTACACATCTGAAGTGTAAGGATAGTTCCTGCAGCACCAACCAGAATACCACCAAGAATCATAGCTTCGTTCTGGTATATAAATCCGGCCATAGCAGCTGCAATACCCGTAAGTGAATTAAGCAGAGAGATAACAACAGGCATATCTGCCCCGCCGATTGGCATAACAAAACTTACTCCATATATTAAACTTAATACAAGAAGCGCATACACTATAATAGTTCTGGTTTCAAGTGAATATCCCCCGAACAAAACCATTAAAGTTAAAACAGTAAGTACAATCATGAAGACAAGATTGACATAGGTCATAACCTTTGAAAAAATATCGCCCACTTTTCCATCTAATTTTCCATAGGCAATCATACTTCCGCTGAATGCGATACTACCTACAATAAGACCCAATAGTCCTACAAGTACAGCCTGATCGGGATTCTTTTTAAACTCTATGAGAGCTACAATTGCAGATGCAGCTCCTCCGGTTGCATTAAAAAAGGAAACCATCTGCGGCATTGCAGTCATTTTAACCTTTCGGGCCATAATTGTTCCAAGAACAGTACCGGCAGCAATTGTAAGAAATACTGCAAATCCATTTATAAATGGAATACTACTTCCATCAGCACTTTTATGCATAAAGAGGGTGGTTATCATGGGAAGTAGCATACCTGCACCGGCCCAGAGATTTCCTTTTCTTGCTGTTTCAGGGTGACTTTGGAGTTTGAGTCCGATAACAAACAAAATAGCAGCCAGAAGGTAACTGTATTCCAAACTAACGCTAACAGCAGAGACGGAGTTTATGAGAATCATTTCAGTCATAATTATTTCTTCTTCTTTTTAAACATTTCAAGCATCCGGTCGGTAACAACATATCCACCGGCAACATTAAGAGTTGCAAGGAAGAGGGCCAGAATACCGAATATCCATTCGAATGATGTAGTTGCATGACCTACAAGAATAATTCCACCTATAATAATAACCCCGCTGATTGCATTTGCACCCGACATTAAAGGAGTATGCAATACAGAAGGAACATTGGATATTACTTCGAATCCCAGGAAAACTGATAATACGATAATAAATATCGCATCCTTATTGTCGACCAGAAAATTTAATACGCTTTCCATTTTTATTTTTTTATTTATTCATTGAATCCTTTACCCTTGTATGAACGATCTCCTTGTTATGAGTTACACATGTACCTTTAACTATGTCATCATCAAAATTGAGATTCAGATTTCCGTTATCATCGATAAGAAGCCGAAGGAAATTCAGGATGTTTTTTCCAAGCATAAAGCTTGCATCAGTAGGCATTTCCGAAGGGTAATTGGATTTCCCGACAATAAGGACATCCTTATGATTCACTATTTCATTATCGCGTGTTAGTTCACAATTACCTCCTGATGAAGCCGCCAAATCAATAATAACCGATCCTGGCTCCATCTGATCAACTGTATTTTTGAGGAGAATTACCGGAGCTTTTCTTCCCGGTATCTGGGCAGTACAGATTATTACATCAGACTTTACAGCATGATCATGAATTACCTGCCGTTGTTTTTGCTTAAATTCTTCTGTTTGCTCAACAGCATATCCACCGGCAGATGCTTCATCTTTTGCACCTTCAACCTCAACAAATTTTGCGCCCAGACTCTGAACTTCTTCTTTAACTGCTGTCCTGACATCGAATGCTTCAACAACTGCTCCCAGTTTACGTGCAGAGGAGATAGCCTGCAAACCGGCAACACCTGCACCAATAACCAATACCTTTGCCGGCTTAATGGTTCCTGCAGCAGACATGAACATCTGAAAAAAACCTCCCAGACGGTTTGCCGCATCCAGAACTGCCTTATAACCCGCCACTGTTGCCTGCGATGAAAGAATATCCATTGCCTGTGCACGCGTTGATCTGGGTATTACATCAAGACTGAAGGTAGTAAGTCCGGAAGCCGCCAAATCTTTTACCAATTCATGCTCTATCATAGGATTCAATAAGGCAATCAGAATTTTTCCTTCCTGCAAACCGGATATTTCTTTTTTATCGGGGGATCCTATTGTCAGAATGATATCAGATTCTGCCAATACAATAGCACGTGATTCAATTTTCGCACCAATTGCTTCATATTCCCTGTCAGGAGTAAAGGCTTTAACCCCCGCTCCCTTTTCAACAATTACGTTTGTTTTAAGCTTTATCAGAGCCGAAACGCCATCTGGTAACATAGCTACTCTGTTTTCACCGGCGGATTCTTTCAGAATTCCGATTTTCATAGATGACTTATTAGGTTTATAGAATTAAAAACATAGAAACAAACTTTTTAGGAATTTGTTTGTGCCTGAATAAATTTCAGTGAGTCATACTTTGAATCCATTTTTCAGGTTTTATCAAAAGAACCTTTTACATTCCGATGAGAAAATCACTTTCTACTTATCCTATTCCGCCAAAATGTTTCATAAACTGCATTCTTTCATATGCGGCAGGGTTTATTCCTTTTGCCATACTTAATTTCCCTTTAAACTGGCTAAGTGAACTGAAACCCTGTTTATCCATCCATGATTCAATTTCAAATAACATAGTATTGATATGCCGGGGACCATGTTTGTAGAGAGCCGAAACAACCTGAACAGCATCTGCACCTGCAAGAATTTGCTTGATAATCGCTGCGCCATCAAAAATGCCAGTAGAGGCTGCCAGACTGATATTAATTTTGCCAGATAATATGCCAATCCAGCGTAATACATGGTTTAATTCAGCCGGTGAGCTTAAAATTTCAGCCTCTTTCAATGTTATTTTATCAATATCAATATCAGGTAAATAGAACCTATTAAAGAGTACAACTGCCTTAATTCCGGTATTTGACAAGCTCAACACGAAATTTCCCGGTTTGGTAAAATACTGACTGATCTTAACAGCGACAGGAATTTTAATTTTTGATAAAACACCGCTGATAATTGTATGATAAGCCTTTTCAAAATCCAGTTCGGATGCATCTGCAGGATTAAGAAAAATGTTAAGCTCAATAGCGTCTGCACCTGCCTCCTCAATCTTTTTTGCAAAATCGATCCATTCTGAAGAACTTATGCAATTTATACTAGCAATTACAGGAATCAGAATTTCTGCTTTGGATTGTCTGATAAGATTCAGATAGTACTTTAAAGAATCATCTTTGATGTGAAGATCAATATAATCAAGACTCTCTGAATGATTAGAGTACAAAAAGCTATCAGCTTCCGCCGATTCAATTTGTTTGTTAATATTAACAAGAATCTCTTCTTCGAATAAAGATTTTAGAACAATGGCTGCAGCACCGTTTGATTCGAGTTCTTTAATTTTCTCAAGAGAAGATGTGAGTCCGCAACTGCCGACAATAATAGGGTTTTTAAGTACCAAACCCATGTACTTAGTAGTTAGATCAGCCATTTCAATTCTTGTTTTTTAGATAATTATCCATGCCGGCTGCAGCCTTTCTGCCGTCACCCATAGCCAGGATAACAGTGGCTCCGCCCCTGACAATGTCTCCACCTGCAAAGATTCCCCTGACACTGGTTTCCATTGTTTCGGGGTTAACTTTAAAGGTACCCCACCTGGTAACCTCAAGCTCGGGCATTTGTTTCTGGATCAAAGGATTTGGAGATACTCCGACGCTTACAATAACCAGATCAATATCAATAAGGTATTCTGAGCCAATGATTGGAACTGGTTTTCTTCTTCCAGATTCATCGGGATCTCCAAGTTCCATTTTCTGAATTCTCATCTGGGAAACACTGCCATCTTTATTTGATAAATACTCCACAGGACTTTCGAGCATAATGAATTCAATACCTTCGTCCATGGCATGATGAATCTCTTCTTTTCGGGCAGGCATTTCATCCAGTGAACGACGATAAATTATAATTGCTCTTTCAGCGCCTAACCGCTTCGCGGTGCGGACTGAATCCATTGCTGTATTCCCTCCACCAATTACGGCAACATTTTTACCATATCTAACAGGAGTATCATAGCCGGGTCTGGCAGCACCCATAAGGTTTACCCGGGTTAGATACTCATTGGCAGACAGAATGCCAATGAGGTTTTCTCCGGGAATATTCATGAAACGAGGAAGTCCGGCACCGCTTCCGACAAAAAATGCTTTATAGCCCTGTAATTTCAAATCACTTATATCAGCTGTTTTACCAACAACGAAGTTTTTCACAAACTCAACACCCATCTTACGAAGAATATTAACTTCCACATCAACTATTTCGTTTGGAAGTCGAAATTCCGGTATACCATATTTTAATACTCCACCAATTTCGTGAAGTGCTTCGAATACAGTTACAGAATATCCCATTTTGGCCAAATCACCAGCGCATGCAAGTCCTGAAGGGCCTGATCCTATGATTGCGACTTTAATATTATTCTTTTCCGATATCTCTGGTACTGAAATCTGGTTGGATTCTCTCTCGAAATCAGAAGCATATCGTTCCAGATTACCAATAGCCACAGGATTCTTTTTCATTTTTTGTGTATAGAAACATGTGGCTTCACATTGAATTTCCTGAGGGCAAACTCTACCACATACAGCTGGTAAAGCATTTGTTTCTTTTAATGTCTGAGCTGCCTTAAGAATTTCGCCTGTCTCAATATATTTAATAAACTTTGGAATATTAATCCCAACCGGACACCCTTCTATGCATGTTGGAGTAACGCAATCCAGACATCTTTGAGATTCAGTAAGTGCCTGATCTGCATTAAGTCCAATGTTAACTTCATTATTATTTTTATTTCTTAATGCAGGATCCAACTCCGGCATTTTAATACGTTCAATTTTTACACGATCCTTTTGTTTTACCGTATCTCTGAGAACTGCCCTCCAGTTCTGTTCTCTCTCGTTTTTAAAATAATCAAGGATGGTTTCTGACATAAAATGCAATTTTTTAAACTTGATAATAATGAATTCTGAGATCAGGTTAACTTTATAATTTTAGATATTCTTTATAGGCCAATACCTCTTCATCCTTATAAGCACTCAACCTTATAATTAATTCATCAAAATCAACCAGGTGGGCATCAAATTCAGGACCATCAACACAAACAAATTTGGTTTCTCCGCCAACTGTTAGTCTGCATGCTCCGCACATACCCGTTCCATCTACCATAATTGTATTCAGGCTTGCAACCGTTGGAATATTGTACTTTTTTGTCAGTAAGGAAGTATATTTCATCATCACAGCTGGACCAATTGTAATAGCCATATCAACTTTCTCCTCATGAATTATATTTTCCATACCTTCTGTTACCAATCCTTTTACTCCATAAGAGCCATCATCTGTCATGATAATCAGTTTATGTGAATAAGGAGCCATTTCTTTCTCCAGAATCAGGAATTCTTTGCTTCTGGCAGCAAGAACTGTAATAATACGATTTCCAGCCTTGTACATTTCTTCAACAATAGGTAATAATGGGGCAATACCAACTCCACCACCTGCACACAATATTGTACCTGCATTTCGAATGTGAGTCGGCTGTCCCAATGGTCCAACAATATCAGTTACTTCATCTCCTACATTAAGGTTGACAAGTTTATTGCTTGTTACACCAACTTTCTGAATAATGAGAGTGATGGTTCCTTTGTTAATATCAGCAGAAGAAATTGTAAGCGGAATCCTTTCCCCTTTGTCACCAATTTTTACAATCACAAAATGTCCGGCTTTACGCTTTAGGGCAATCAATGGGGCTTCTATAACAAGCTTTACCACATTTTTGGAAAGATACTCCTTCTCTAATATTTTGCTCATTTAATCAGATTTGCATTCTATTTATTCCGACAAAAATAGCAATTTAATCTGCTTTAGCAGATTCATTCTTTATAATTTCAATGTGTTAAACCATATATTCCTGGCAGGTAAAATTTCAATTTTACTCCCCGCATCCAATCCAGGATTCCCTAATTACTTTTTTAAAATTCACTTTCATGATTAATAAAAGTAAACAAGTATCTCAAAAAACTGTTATTACACTTGGAATAATCAAATTGATAAATACCCTTACAAGTCAATAAATGATTCATTACAATTATATTACCTTTGTTGAAAATCATCTTGTTAAACATTTAATATGGATAGCCTCTCTTTCCTGAGTAATTTGGATGCCAATGCCATTGATCAGCTTTATCAGCAATACCTTAAGGATCCTGAGAGCCTTGAAATAAGCTGGAGAAAATTTTTTGAGGGATTTGAATTTGCACTAAGTAATTATAATGGTACTGAGATAAATTCCGATACGGTTGACAATGAGTTCAAAGTAATTGATTTCATCGACTCTTACCGAAAACGGGGGCACCTGTTTACCAAAACCAATCCTGTAAGAACACGCAGAAAATATTTTCCTACTCTTGATCTGGAGAATTTTGGATTTAATGAAAAGGATCTTGATAAAGAATTTCATGCAGGCAAGGAACTCGGACTTGGTAAAACAAGTCTCAGAAAAATAGAAGGGTATCTTAAGCAGACCTATTGTCATTCCATTGGCGCTGAGTATATGTTTATACGCGATCCTGAAAAACAGCAATGGCTTAAACGCAGGATTGAAGCTAATATGAATACCTCTGTCTTCTCTCCCGAAGAAAAAAAGGAAATGTTTATTCATCTTAAACATGCTGTAGGTTTCGAAAACTTTATCCATAAGAAATTTATCGGCGCTAAACGCTTTTCCCTTGAGGGCGCTGAAGTTCTTATCCCTGCTATGGTTGCTGCCATAGGAAAGGGTGCGGATCTGGGTATTGAGGAATTTACTATTGGTATGGCACACAGGGGAAGACTCAATGTTTTAGCCAATGTATTGCACAAACCCTATGAAAAAATATTCAAGGAATTCGAGGGAGGGGAATATGAAGCAGGAATAACACTTGGTGATGTAAAATACCATCTGGGTTATGGCAGTACTATTACAACTTCAAACGGAAAAAAAGTCATTCTGAATGTTGCTCCCAATCCATCGCATCTTGAGGCTGTGGGTCCGATTATACAAGGTATTGCACGTGCCAGAATTGACCATTTATACCAGGGAGATTTCAATAAAATTGCACCCCTGATTATCCATGGTGATGCTGCCATAGCTGCTCAGGGTGTTGTTTATGAAGTTATTCAGATGTCCGAACTCACCGGCTATAAAACAGGAGGTACAATTCATCTGGTTATAAACAACCAGGTTGGATTTACTACAAATTATCTGGATGCCCGGTCAAGTACCTATTGCACCGACATTGGTAAAGTTACGAAATCACCAATATTCCATGTAAATGGTGATGATGTTGAAGCTCTTGTTCACACTATGCGAATTGCCCTCGAGTACCGGCAAATTTTTCATACAGATGTATTTATTGATATTTTATGCTACAGGAAATATGGTCATAACGAGGGAGATGAGCCCCGGTTCACCCAGCCATTACTTTATAAGGAAATCGCCACACATCCCAACCCAAGAGATATATATGCAGAAAACCTTATAAATCAAGGTATTTATACAAGGGAAACTATTGACGAAATACTGAATAATTACGAAGAAGTACTTGAGGAAAAACTTCGTCAGGGAAAAGAGCTAACAAAAGTAAGTATTCCCCAGTTCCTGAAGTCGGATTGGAAAGATTTCCGGTTTGCCTTGCCTGCCGATTTTGAAACTCCGCCTTCAACAGGAGTGAAACGTAAAAAACTTGAAGAATTGGCCAAAAGAATGAACAATCTGCCAAAGGATAAGCAGTTTTTCAAGAAAATCATCAAGCTTTACGAAGATCGAAACCGGATGGTGAAAGATAATAAACTCGACTGGGCAATGGGAGAACTTTTAGCCTACGCAAGCATCCTGCAGGATGGACATCCGATTCGTATCAGCGGACAGGACGTGGTAAGAGGTACATTTTCGCATCGTCACGCTGCTGTAGTAATAGAAGATACTGATCAACAATATATTCCGCTGAAGAATATGGATCTGAATCAGCCACGGTTCGATATCTTTAATTCACTCCTTTCGGAATACGGAGTTCTGGGTTTTGAATACGGATATTCACTTGCAACTCCCAACGGATTAACAGTCTGGGAAGCGCAATTTGGCGATTTTCATAATGTGGCTCAGGTAATCATCGACCAGTATATCAGTTCGGCTGAATAAAAATGGGGATTAATGAACGGTCTGGTACTTTACCTGCCTCATGGCTTCGAAGGACAGGGACCTGAACACTCAAGCGCCCGAATGGAACGGTTTCTGAATATGTCCGCAAATAATAATATGCAAGTCGTAAATCCTACTACTCCGGCAAACCTTTTTCATATGCTCCGGCAGCAGGTATCAAGGGACTTCAGGTTACCGCTGATTGTATTTACTCCAAAATCCTTACTTCGTCACCCAAGATGCACTTCAACCCTTGAAGAACTTGAGAAAGGCAGCTATCAGGACGTAATTGATGATAACGAAACTGATGTGCCGGATGTCCGAAGAGTTGTATTTTGTACAGGAAAAATATACTACGATCTGCTCGAAAAGAAAGAAGAATATAATGCAAGGGATATTGCTCTGATCAGACTTGAACAGTTGCATCCCTTCCCTGAGAAAAAAATTGTACAAATTTTAAAGAAATACAAAAATAACCTGTTAACACTTTGGGTTCAGGAAGAACCCGAAAATATGGGCGCATGGTACTATATCCAGCATCATATGAATAAGTTCAATGTAATTCCGATTACCCGCATGCCAAGCGGGAGTCCGGCTGTTGGACTTTACAAAATCCATGATTTGCAGCAAAAGGAAATTATAGAAAAAGTTTTCCGTCATTGCAGTTGTGAGTTAAAGAACAAATACTGTGGATTACAATGTATGGTAGGCAGTTCAAGAAGAGAAATCCTTAAGCAACACTATTATTTTGAAGAGAAATAATCCGAATTCTAAATTATAGAATTATGCAAATTGAAATCAAAGTACCAAGTCCGGGAGAATCTATTAGTGAAGTAGAAATTGCCAACTGGTTTGTTAAGGATGGTGATATCGTACAGAAAGGACAGGAAATAGCTGAAATAGAGTCGGATAAAGCAACCCTTCCCCTCGTTGCAAGCGAAGGCGGACAAATAAAAATTCTAAAACCAACCGGCACAGCAGTTCCTGTTGGCGAAGTGGTTTGCGTTATTGACACTTCGAAAAAAGGAAGTTCAAAAGCTGTCGTTTCAGAAAAAACAATCTCCCCAAAAAATACAGAAGAAAAAAAAATACCTGCTTCAGAAATCCCTGAACCCGTCAAACCAATTAAAACTGTAGAAAAAAGTAAGCCGGAAAACACAAGTGAAAAAGACAAAACCCGGTATACTGAAATAAAGATCACACCTGTTGCCCAAAAAATGATTGATGAGAATCACCTTTCTGTTGAAGATATCATAATGGGTCTGAAAAAACTCACCAGCAGGGAAGTAAGTGCAGTACTGGACGCCGGTATTACCGGTACATCTTCCATGAAAAACGTAAGGGAAGCAAGCCGGAGCGAGGACCGTGCCAGAATGAGCATGTTGCGTAGAAAATTAAGTCAGAGACTGGTTTCCGTAAAAAATGAGACCGCAATGCTGACTACTTTTAACGAAGCAGACATGAGTGCTGTTATTGAGATTCGTAAAAGACATCAGGATGAATTTGTAAAAAAATACGGTATAAAACTTGGCTTCATGTCGTTTTTTACAAAAGCTGTCTCCGAAGCTCTTCTTCTCTTTCCTATGGTAAACAGCAGAATTGAAGGTGAAGAATTTGTGAGTCCTGCTTATACCGATATAGGAATTGCCGTTCAGACTGAAAAAGGATTAATGGTGCCAGTAATCAGAAATGCCGAGACCATGAGTATTCCGGACATTGAACTTCTGATTTCAGAACTTGCTGCCAAAGCCAGATCCAACAAAATCAGCATTGAAGAAATGAGCGGAGGCACCTTTACCATAACAAACGGAGGTATCTACGGCTCTATGATGTCAACGCCTATTCTTAACCCGCCTCAGTCGGCCATATTGGGTATGCATAATATCATTGAACGACCGGTTGCAATAAACGGACAAGTAATTGTCAGACCAATGATGTATCTTGCGCTTTCTTATGATCACAGAATTATTGATGGTAAAGACTCTGTTGGTTTTCTTATGAAAGTAAAGGAATATATTGAAAACCCGGTGAATCTGCTTTTCGGGGGAGAAAACCCTTCGAAGTTTTTGGTAAATCTGTGAATCATGTAGCAAGGAGTTACCCGGATACGAAGGCATTATGGAATGTTGATACTATCATCACTTCTCAGCAATTAGACATCACAATTCTCTTTAAAAAAACACATCAAAAAATATAACTCTTTCACCTGAAAATGTCTCTGAAAACAAAAGAAAAAACCGCTCTGGTATTCGGCGCAAACGGACTCGTTGGAACTGAACTTACTAATTTACTATTATCGAATGATCACTACGACAAGGTTAAGATATTTGTCAGGAAAAAGCTAAATCATGAGCATTCAAAGCTGGTTCAGGTTGTAAATGATCTTGAGAATCCTGAAACTATTTCAGAAGAGATTTCAGGCGATGACTTGTATTGTTGTCTGGGTACAACCAGAAAAAAAGCCGGTTCAAAAGAGGCATTTGAGTGGGTAGACCTTCATCTTCCTCTGAAAATTGCCGGTATCGCTAAGAAAAATGGAGTCCGTAAGTTTTTAGTTGTTTCATCCATTGGAGCGAAACCTGATTCCCGGAATTTTTATCTCCGTACAAAAGGTTTGATGGAACAGGGATTACTTTCAAATAATTTTGAGAACATATGTATTGTAAGGCCATCAATCCTTCTCGGTCAAAGAAAGGAAAGAAGGTTTGGTGAAGAAACCGGAAAACTGCTGGTAAGAATATTCTCTTTTATGTTTGTCGGGCCTCTAAAAAAATACAAAGGCATTCAGGCTGAAACTGTCGCCAGGGCAATGATACGACTCGCAAATTCAGTGAACAGCAGGGTAATACTAGAGTCTCATAAATTACAGGATACAGGTAAGCAACTTTAATTGCCGGGTTATTCAGAGAAATATCTTACTCTTCCATATACCTCTTAAGTTCTGAGAGTGAATCTCTCTCATCCTCCGTAACAGCAACGCTCTCCGCCAGGTTCATCCATTTTTTTGCTGCTTCGGTGTCTTCACGATAGGTATTTACAATTGCACAAAGGAAATACGATTCGAAATCGGGTTGCAGGGCGATAACCTGCGAAAGCCATTCATTTGCCTTATTCAGAATTGTCGATTCAAATATCTGATTTTCAATAATATAATAGGATTCAAGATATAAAAACCGCGGATTATCTTTCTGAAACTCTTCCTTATACTTTTCCACTGCTTTAATATAGCTTTCCCAGTTCCCGGTTTCTGCAAAATATATTTTTCTTGTAGTGAGCTGTGCTTCTGAAATGCGTTCCGTGTTATCAGCCATATACACCGGTACAAATTCCATTGCAATTTTTTCCATAAGCTCCTCATCCGCCTTACCGGTTGCCAGCTGCATAGAAACGTTAAAAACTTCAGACAGGTACTGATTAAATTCATTAACTCCCCAGATAGTTTTTAAGGTATCCGGGTTTTTCATTACGGTTAGCACAGGCTCAGAATTAACGTCCCCTCCTACTGCCATTATAACCGCTTTGTTCTCCGGATTTAGAATATCGGCTTCAGTGAAACCTGCTATTAATTCTTTTGACAGCTGACCGAGAACTAACTTATTCTCAAATTTTACGGACAGGTCAAGAAGTTCTTTCGAATCTTCTTTGGATATACTGGCTGATTTCATAAGACTTAAAAGTTCCAGATATCGTTTACCCGAATTTTTTACATTCTCACCTGAACTGATTAGCTGCTCCGCATCTCTGTATCCGATGGCTTCATATATAAGTACTTCCTCGGAACTGATGAAATAAAGTGATGGAAAGGCGGTTAATTTATATAAGGATGCGAGTTCTTCACCAAATTCACTTTCTCCGTCTACTTTAAGGTTTATGTAGTTGGCATTATAATATTCTGCCAGTTTAGGATTGGTATATACATTTGCATCCATCATTTTGCAAGGACCGCACCATGATGCATAAATATCCAGAAAAATGTCCTTCCCGGAGCTGTTCGCATCCGATTTGGCTTTCTGCCAATCCTGCGAACTTTTCAATTCCGTGAAATTCAGTTCCTGCCCTGAGACTGTCAGGTTCAACAACAACATGCTTATCAGAAATACTCTGAAGCCGGATAAATGTTTTTTTTCCATTGATGATTATAATTAAACTTTAAAATTTTTAAAATTACAGGCTTACAAAATGTTCTAACCTGTTTTATTTTCAGATTCCGGCCCCGGCCATTCGATAAATCCCAATCACCTTTTCTTCCTCATTTTCCCAGCATAAATCACTTGCAGCCTTTGACATACCTGATTTCCACGATGTTCTTTGCTTTTCATCAAAAAGCAGAATCTGAAGCATCTGCGTTATATACGCTTTGTCTCTTTTCTCAGCAATCATGCCAATCTTATACTTTTCAACAACTTTTTTCATTTCCGGGAGCGATGAAACCAAAACCGGAATACCTGCCTGTATATAATCGAAGAGCTTATTTGGTAATGCAAAACGGTAATTCAGCCCCAAATCTTCTTCCAGACTTATTCCTGCATGTGCCTGAAGAGTCAATGATTGCAATTGTTCTAAGGGAATTTTCCCGAGAAAAAAAATCTTTTCTTCCATTTTCCTCTCACGAACTTTTTTTTCAAGGGATCTGCGGATATCTCCATCCCCGGCAATAAGCAGCTTCACATGATCCATCTCACACACAACTTCAATGATCAATTCCAAACCTCTGCCAACATTCACTGCTCCCTGATATATCAAAAGCCTGTCTCCCCCGGTATTAAAAGGAATTTTGTAATCAATCTTCCTTGCAATCCGTTTGGGATAATTGTGTATCACCTCAAAGTTAACACCATATTGCTCCGTATAGGCTTTGGCAATGGGGTGACTGACAGTATAAGCAAATTTCAGTTTTGGAAGAATTCTTTTTTCAATACCGAGCCATATCCTTTTAACACTTTCGCGGTCAATAAGTTCGGGAACTTCAGTGAAATATTCGTGACTGTCATATACTAACGGGATGCGTCTGAGGCGTGAAACCAGAAAATTTGCAGGAAGTGTATCCAGATCGTTAGCTACCAGAATATCAATACGTTTCCGGGTTAGAAGAAACAGAAATAAGCGCACATTAAAGCAAGCGTAAAAAAGAAACCCTTTACTGAAAATCAGCACGAGACGACGGGTATCATAATCTCTGGGCTCCAGAGGGATGCTTTCTTTCAGCTTTCTTCCCACCAGACAAATATCTGATCCTGCTTTAGAAAGCGTTGTAATTATGCGGTGAACCCTTTGATCACCCGTCAGGTCATTTGTAACTGAGAAATAAATTTTCGTCAATACTGCTGTTTTTTCTCAAAGTAACAAATAAACGTTTTAATCCTCAAATCAATTATGTGCAATCCTTATATTTGCACGATAAATTGAAATATGTCTGAAATACTCGAACATTATTCCCTTGAAAAAAGAAACTCTTTCGGTTTGAAAGTCTACTGCCGGTACTTTTTTGATGCGACAAACCTTAATGATCTGATTTCATTTTTTAACGGGGGATCTCTTCCTGGCGAGCGTTTTATGGTTCTGGGTGAAGGTAGCAACATACTTTTTACGAAAGATTTTGAAGGAACGATCGTTCATCCTGCGATAAGAGGAATTGAAATAATTTCGGAGGATGAAAATTCGATACGGATTAAAGCAGGTGCGGGTGAAAACTGGGACAGTTTTGTGAATTACTGTGTGATGCAAAACTGGTTCGGATTAGAGAACTTGTCGCTGATACCGGGATCTGTTGGTTCCTCCCCTGTTCAAAATATTGGCGCATACGGAGTTGAGGCCAAAGACAGTATCACAGAAGTAGAAGGCTTTTTTGTCAATACAGGTCAAATAAAATGCTTCAGCAATGATGAATGCAGGTTTGGATATCGAAACAGTATTTTCAAACAGGAACTGAAAAGCAGTTTCATAATTACATCAGTTACTTTTAATTTGTATAAGCAACCACACTTTCAACTTGGATATGGGCCGGTAGAAAAGGAGTTTTTAAAAAAACCTGTTCAGAATTTAGCCAGTCTTCGGCAGACCATCATAGAAATCCGGGAGAGTAAACTTCCCGATCCCCTCAAACTTGGAAATGCAGGAAGTTTTTTTAAAAATCCGGTAATTCCTGAGACGGTTTTTAAATCAATTCAAAAACGATTTGCAGGAATTCCATTTTATCCGGCAGAGTCAGGAATGATAAAGGTTCCGGCTGCATGGCTGATTGAACAGGCCGGATGGAAAGGTATACGTGAAGGTAATACAGGTACATATCCCTCTCAACCTCTGGTTATTGTGAATTATGGAAATGCCGACGGCAAAGAAATTTATAGTTTTGCTAAGAAAATCGTACAGTCTGTTAAGGAATTTTCGGGTATTGAGCTTGAAATGGAGGTTAATCTTGTTTAATTCAGCAAAGGTTAATAAGTAATCTTGCTTCTTCAAGAATATTCAGAGCCTCTTCCCGTGTTCCTGCTTCTGCATAGGTCCTCAGAACCGGTTCGGTTCCGGAAGGCCTGATCATTAGCCAGGTGTTTTCGTCGAAAAAGTATTTATAGCCATCGAAATCAGAACTTTTTTTCACCTCATATTTTCCGAATTTAACGAACCCATTGTTCCTGCATTTTTCAATTACCCTGTTTTTCAGGTCTTTATCTAAATGCAAATCAGATCGTTCAAACGCAAATCTACCGGTAATAGAATAAACCTCATCTATTAGAGTTTCGATCGATTTGTTTGTTTCGGCCATAAACTGCCATATCAGCAAGCCCATCCATATTCCATCCCTTTCAGGAATGTGTCCTTTTACGCCAATACCTCCCGATTCTTCACCTCCAACGAGGACATCCTCTTTAAGCATGTGTTTTGAAATGTCTTTGAATCCTATATGCACCCTTTCTACCTCAAGATTATAGTGGGAGGCAAGTTTTTCAATTTTCACAGTGGAAGAAAAACCGGTAATAATTTTCCCGGTTTGTTTCCGGTAACCGGCGAGGTAATGTATCAGTAATAAGATTACGTGGTGCGAATCGATATAATCACCTTTTGAATTTACAAGCGCTATACGGTCTGCATCGCCATCTACTGCCAGTCCGCAATCATATTTATTATCTTTAGCCATGAAGGCAAGAAAATCAGCCAGATTTCTTGCAAGGGGTTCAGGAGAAACTCCTTTAAACAAAGGATCCATATAATCATTTATGCTTTTAACTTTTGGGAGAATTTTTTTCATAATATTCTGACCACTCCCAAACATCGGATCAAAGGCCATTCTGAATCGGGAATTTGCAATCAAATCCAGTTTGAAGCTTTTTTTTAGATGATCTGTATAGAGTTTTTCGATATCCATGTATTTTACAAGACCTTTTTCGACAAGGCCATCAATGCTGACGATATCCAGATCATAGTTCTGTTCCTGATTAATAAGGTTTTCAACATTCCGGATGTCTTCTTCGATAAGAGGTCCGCCATGAGATCCCTTTAACTTAAAACCGTTGTAAGCTGACGGATTATGACTTGCCGTAATTACTATACCAAAACAGGCTTCAAGGGCTGTAATAGCATAAGATACCGCAGGTGTGGGAACAAAACTTCGGGAAACGAATACAATTATTCCGTTTGAAGCAAGAACTTTTGTAACTGTTTCAGCAAACATAGCCCCTCCAAAGCGGGTATCATAACCAACAATTACTGATGGATTTCTGTACTTCAGGTTAATCCATGTGGCACATGCAAGGCTAACGGCTGCAACATTTTCAACGGTATACTCTTTGGCGATGATTGCACGCCAGCCATCCGTTCCGAATTTTATCCGATTTATCATTAAATTGACTTGAAAGTAAATACCTCACTCAGAATGAATAATTTCTTCTCGTACCACCTTTTGTTTTGGGTTGCCATTACCTTTTTTACATAAAAACATAACTTCTATCCGGATGAGAAGAGAAAGTTTTCTTTCATCGAATCGATAATTTCAGTAAAATTAAGGTAAAACAATCAAATCAGTTGTATATTTTCCGCCGGTTGAGTGCTTTCTGGTATAAACGTGCGTTTTCGTTATGTTGAGATAATGTTTTTGCGAAATTATGATAACCGGAAAAGTCATCTTTTGCACAAAAATATAGGTAAGTGTGCTTTTCATAATCAAGAACGGCATCAATTGCACTTACAGAAGGTACACTTATTGGGCCCGGAGGTAGTCCTCTGTGAAAATATGTATTGTAAGGTGAGCTGATTTCTTTGTGTTTGTTCAGAACCCTCCTCATGGAAAAATCCTTCCAGGCAAATATAATTGTCGGGTCCGACTGTAAGGGAATCCCTGCTTCTATTCTGTTAATAAAAACCCCAGCTATCCTTCGATTCTCGTCATTGTGGAGCGATTCCTGGTCAACAATAGAAGCAAGAGTTGACACTTCAACAGTGCTAAGACCAAGTTCCTGCGATTTTGCGAGCCTGCCTTTCGCCCAAAATGCAATGTATTCGTCACTCATCCGTTCTACAAATCTTTTTGGAGATGTATTCCAGTAAAACTCATAACTATCAGGAATAAACATGCATGGAAAGGTTTCCTTATTAAAACTGTAGGAGTCTATTAATTTATCATCCCTGAATACTTTTATAAATTCAGAAGAGTCGGACTCAAGTTGCCGGCCAATAACTCCTGCAAGGTCTTCGAGAGTGCGAATATTATTGAATGTTACCATCATGGGTGCCTGAGTTCCTGCCCGAAGCATGTTCAGGAGCTCATTGCTGGTCATGTTTTTTTCTATCCGGTAACGTCCGGGGTGAATGTTAGCGGCATAATTTTTCTTTTTTGCCAGCCATTCAAATCCTTTTTCATCAGAAAGCAGCTTTTCATTTTTCAAATCCCTTATAACATCCTCATATGTTGATCCTGTTGAAATAAAGAAATACTTATCCGTTTCGTTTTGAATGTAGACTGAGGGCATAAAAAGCACCTTATAAACCCTGAACAGAATATACAAACCAACAACAAGTGCAGCGAATACACCATACATAGTCCATCTGAGTGCAGGATGAGGCTTTCGCAATGTCTTTTTTCTTACCATAAACGATTGAGAATTGAAAGCACAAAGATAAAATTTACATTCATATCCCGGATGTTAAAAACTAATGTTTGGGAAAATCATACAACAGCATTACTTTTGAAATGATTATAAACACTGAATATTCAAAAGCAAAATATGGATAAAATTAAACGCATCGCCCTTGTAGCTCATGATAACCGTAAAGTTGATTTAATAGAATGGGTAGACCATAACTGGGTTAATCTAAAGAAACACAGGCTTGTATGCACGGGTACCACCGGCCGGCTGGTTGAAGAAACAATTAATCAGAGGATGAATGATGCAGGCTTGCCCGGTATAGAAATAACCAAACTCAAATCAGGTCCGCTCGGTGGTGACCAGCAACTGGGGGCCATGATTGCCGAAGGAAAAATTGATCTTATGATTTTCTTCTGGGATCCAATGCAACCTCAGGCACATGATGTAGATGTGAAAGCACTACTGAGAATAACCGTATTATACAATGTTCCGACTGCTTCAAACAGATCAACAGCTGATTTTGTAATTACTTCTCCCCTTTTCAATGACAGGTACACTCCGAAGATTAAAGATTACACGGCTTATATGAACCGGAATATTTAATTATTTGCTTTCCTGAATACTGCATCAGCACCTCAGTTCAGCCCCCGTGTCACTCGTCACTTGTCACATGTCACGAGTGACTAGTGACTAGTGACGAGTGACGGGAGTCAGAAGCCAAAAGGTAGTTGTTTCGCAGATCTCTTTCTTATTCGATAGCTTTTAACGCAGCTTCCATTCGATCCATAGCTTTCACGAGGTTTTCATCGGATGTTGCGAAAGAAATCCGGATATAATCGTCGGATCCGAAAGCATCACCGGGAACAGTTGCAATCTGTCCTTTTTCGAGCAGATATAATGCCATATCCGATGATCCCGAAATCTTTTTACCATCGAAAGTCTTTCCATAGAAAGAACTCATGTCAGGAAAAACATAGAATGCGCCATCGGGAGAATCGCAACGAACACCTTTCATTTTTGCAATCCGGGAAAGCACATAATCTCTTCTGCGCTTAAAAGCCTGATTCATATCTCTGGTACATTTCTGATCTCCGGTAAGTGCAAGAACAGCTGCTTTCTGAGCAATAGAAGAAGCACCTGAAGTCATTTGTCCCTGAAGTTTATCACAGGCTTTGGCAATCCACAGAGGTGCACCCATGTACCCGATCCTCCAGCCTGTCATTGCATAACCTTTTGACACTCCGTTGATTACAGCTACCCTTTCTTTAACTGAAGGAAATTCTGCAATACTCGTATGTGATCCCACGAAATTAATATGCTCATAAATTTCATCAGAGATAATTACTATATCGGGATGTTTCTCAAGTACTTTTACAATACCTGCCAGTTCATCTTTTGTATAAATGGCTCCGGTAGGGTTTGACGGGGAGCAAAGAATGATGGCGCGGGTTTTGGAAGTAATTGCTTTTTCAAGCTGAGCCGGAGTTATTTTAAATCGCTGATCAATGCCTGCATCAATAATAACATTAACTCCTTCAGCAAGTTTAACCTGTTCTATGTAACTAACCCAGTAAGGTGCCGGAACAATTACTTCATCTCCCGGGTCAATAACAGAAAGTAAAACATTGGCGATGCTGTGTTTTGCACCAACAGAAACAATAATCTGCTCCGGAGTATAATCCAGTCGGTTCTCATCCTTAAATTTTTTACAAATAGCTTTTCTAAGATCAAGGTAACCTGTAATGGGTGAATAAAATGAAAAGTTGGCATCGATAGCATCTTTTGCAGCCTGCTTAATATGATCAGGAGTTGGAAAATCGGGTTCGCCAACACTCAGGTTGATAATATCAATCCCCTGTGCCTTCATGGCATTGCTTTTCTGGTTCATCGCAATGGTCTGAGACTCTGATAAACTGTTTAATCTTTTTGAAACATTAGCCATTTGTTATAATTTTGGTTAAAAGTGTTAATTTTAGAATCTTTAATCCGTACCAAAAATACTTTTTTTGATTATAAATTGTTTATTATTTACCCAATTAAGTATAAATAAATTATTAACATGAACGATTTACTTGAAATTCTTAAGTACACCTTGCCTGCATTGGTTGTTTTTTTTACGGCCTTTCTCCTTATTCGAATGAATCTTCAGAATGAAGAGAAAAAAAGGAGGCATGAACTGTCGAGAGAAAAAAAAGAGAATATACTGCCACTCAGGCTTCAGGCATACGAAAGGCTGATTCTTTTTCTCGAAAGGATTTCACCGGAGTCATTGGTAATGAGGGTTGGTGTACAGGATCTGAATGTAAGGCAGACACTTAATGAATTAATAAACAGCATAAGAACGGAATTTGAGCACAATCTGGTTCAACAGACTTATATAAGTTCTCAGGCCTGGGAAAAGGTAAAACTTGCCCGGAACAATGTAATCAAGCTTGTTACTGAATCAGCCAAAGAGCTCAAACCTACAAATAACGGTATGCTTCTGAGCAAACAGATTCTTGAAAACGCAGGCGAATTGGAAACATCACCAGTAGCACCTGCTATTGAATACCTCAAAAAAGAAGTGAGGGAATT
>CAYOLQ010000042.1:20182-26757 GCA_964404825.1 uncultured Chitinophaga sp. | reverse complement strand
ACTTAAAGATCAAAGCCAAATAAATATTGACCATTGCAGTTTTTACGGCAATAATATTCCGGTATCATGTTATGAAAAAAAACCGGGAAGCGCTGGTGGAATTGCCAAACTGAAGAACAGCATTATGTCAAATTCTTCATACCTGTCCTATTTTTCTGATTCCTATTCCTCACTAAGTATTAGTCATTGTATTTCAGATAACACACCTCTCCCATCCGGTCAAGGGAACTTATTTGGTAACCCGCTTTTTAATAACCCGGTTATGATGGATTTTGACCTGTCGGACGGTTCACCGGCAATTTTTTCAGGGGAAGACTCAGGAGTACCAACAGATATGGGTTCCAGACTAAACAAAATTGAGGCGAAACCATTTCCAATGATTTTTCAGTTATATACAAACCCTTTAAATACTGTATATCCCGAATTCATTAAAATTTATAATCCTTCTAACGAGCCCAGGGATTTGTCACATTATTCTGTCAGTAAAGGAATAACTCATATATTCCCTGCAGGAACAATTCTGGAACCAAATGATTACCTTATACTTACCTCGGATGCAGGATCCTCCATCTGGTACAATTCAACTAAAATTATACAGCAGTGGACTGAAGGCAAATTGTCTAACAGCGGGGAAGCCATAGAGTTGCTGGAAAATCATAATCTGATAATTGATTTTATTGAATATTCAAACGACGGTAAATGGCCCGAAGATGGGTTTATTCATGGTGAAGTAATGATCATGAAGAACACAGAGACTGATAATCACTTTGGAGAAAACTGGTATTCTGAAACAATTGCAAAGGTTTTTAACAGAATCGATTCCCTCGATTCACATGAACTAATTCTTTATCCAAATCCAAGTTTTGATAAGGTGAATATAATCGTTCCTGTTAGTGAACTTACAGATATATATATTTACTCAATAGACGGAAAACTAATTGATATAGAAAAAATGAATCAAAATGGTTTTACTGAAGTTGAACTAGGCAAATATGATCAGCGAATTCTGATTCTCAAGATTGGAGAAAAAATCAGGAAAGTTATTCTCTTGAAATAGCATCTTTTATGAAATGATTGTAATTTCCTTTTCTACCTCAATGAATTATAGACAACTTCCATAATACGTGTTCGGACGTCAGTTTCAATTAGTTTTTGATTATACTGATCGGGATGAATTCTGTTGGACAGAAATATATAAACCAAATCATAATCCGGATCAATCCAGACGAGTGTTCCTGTAAATCCTGAATGGCCATAACTGTTTGGAGATGCCAATTTACATGCGGGGCCGGGTTTTTTTGGATCGGGCTCCGGTTTATCAAATCCAAGTCCCCTTCGGTTTCCGTTAAAGCAATTATAACAGGATGTAAACCGCATCAATGTGGTATCGGAAATAAACATTCTGCCGCCATATACTCCCCCGTTGAGATACATCTGCATCATTTTAGCAAGATCATTTGCTGAACTAAAAACTCCGGCATGTCCGGCAATACCTCCCAGCATTGCGGCACCGGGATCGTGGACATATCCCCTGAGAACCTGCTTGCGGAATAAAATATCATTTTCAGTCGGCACAATTCTGCTTATGGGAAACCTGTTCAAAGGAAGATATCCCATAGTAGTAGCACCAAGTTTAGAGTAAAAGGTTTCATGAACAAATGGATACAAACTCTTCTCTGTAATATTTTCAATTATATCCTGAAAGAAATAATAGCCCAGATCGCTGTATTTATATACCTTTTCGTTTAAAGCAGACCGATTGATGCTATTATATATGGAATCACGGTAATCAGCACGCAGATACATTCCTTTTGCAACCGAAATTGGAAATTCTTTGGAATATTGTAAAGAGAATATGCTATCCTTCAGAACGATATTCCGGTTTGCAAAAGAATTTTTAGTCAGTTTTACTGAATATACATCAGAGTATTTAGTGCTGAATAAAGTTTCAGAAGTATCAAGCGTCTGAATTACACTGTAATAAAAAGGTATCCAGGGTTGTAAACCGGCCTGATGTGTAAGGACATCAATAATTGTCAGGCTCGCCTTATTACAGGAATCGAGTCCAGGCAGGTAATCTCCAAGCGTTTTATTGATACTGAATTTATTCTGGTCGTACAGTAACATAAGTGAAGGAACTGTTGAGGTAATTTTGGTAAGAGAGGCTATATCATAAATATCTTCATTTTGTACTCTCTGTTCATTTCTGTATGTCTGATATCCAAATGATTTGTGATATATCACTTTCCCGTGACGGGCAACCAGTATCTGCATACCCGGAGTGGCTTTTCCAAAAATAGTTTCATTAGCAATGGTATCAATTCTAAGCAATCCTTTCGAATCCACAGATACCTCTTCAGGTATTCCATACGACAGACGCTGCAGACTGTCAATCCTGAATCCGTCACCGGCTTTAAAGAAAGGTAATGCACTAAATGAAAGTAAACCAGATGCAGGAAGAGCACCGAATATTGTTTGTGCGGTAATTTCCTTTACATCTCTGATGTCTTCATATCCAAGAATTACGGCATCAAACGAATTGAAATTATTAAAATGGGACAGGCTATATGGGTTTCCAAATACAGTAAGGATTGTAAAACCTGCAAAATCCAGATCCGAAAGAAAGTCAAGTGTATTTTCCGACATTCCATACTTTCTTCCCGGCCATTGAGAAGTTTCCTGAATACTTACAATTAAAGTGTTGTAAGAAGATAATTTCGAATTCAGACTATCAAACCGGGCTTTATCAGAATCTTTGGAGATATAAAAAGTATCTACATCAGAATACAACCTGAGTGATTCAGCAAAAGGATCAGGTTTTCCATTACCAATACTTAAAGAGGCTATTTTATAATTCTCCAGCCGGAAGAGAGGTAATACCTGATTTTCATTTTTAACAACAGTAATGGAATTTGCAATGAGATTTCTTCTTAAAGCATCATAAACAGGAGAATTAAGGTCACTATGGAGTGATTGCAGACTAATTGGCTTGTAACGATTCAATCCTGTCCATGCTTTGGCTAATAAAACCTTTCTGCAGCGGGCATCAAGTTCAGACTCTGAAACAGTTCCCTTTTTTATCTCTTTCCTTATGGAAGCAATGGCTTTCGGTACATCCCCCGGCATTAAAAGAATGTCGTTCCCGGCAAGAAATGCCTTGAGTTCTGCTTCACCCGGCTTAAAAAACCTGCTTACTCCTTTCATGTTCAAAGCGTCAGTAAATACCAGACCTTTGAATTGCATTTTACCCTTTAACAATTCATTGATTATGGGGGCAGATAAAGATGATGCCAGATTAACAGTGGAATCAATCGCTGGAATGCTAAGATGAGCCGACATAATGGCGGGCAATCCTCTGTCGATCATATATTGAAAAGGCACTAGTTCAACCGAATCGAGTCTTTCCTTTGATTCCTTAATTACCGGCAGAGAGAAGTGCGAATCTGCATCAGTATCCCCATGACCGGGAAAGTGTTTTGCGACAGAAATGATTCTGGCATCAGTAAGGCCTTCTGAATATTTTTGTGCCTTAAGGGCTACCACCATAGGGTTTTCGCCAAAAGATCGGGAATTTATTACCGGGTTGGCCGGGTTATTATTTACATCAGCTACCGGTGCAAAATTGATATGAATACCCAAACGTTTGCACTGCTGGCCAATATCATAACCCATCTGGTAAATAAGTGCATCATTCTGAATTGCACCAAGTGTCATTTGCCGGGGATAACTGATAGTGCTATCAAGTCGCATAGCCAATCCCCATTCTGCATCAATTGCAATAAATAAAGGTACTCTGGATAGTTTCTGGTAACGATTGGTAAGTCTTGCCTGACGAACGGGTCCACCCTGAAAGAAAATGAGTCCTCCTATCTGATACTTTTTAATCAGCTCGTCAATTTCGCTAAAATGAGTTTCATCGCGGTTAGAATAAGCTGCGACCATCAATAACTGAGCAATTTTTTCATCAAGACTGAGTGTTTTCATCACAGAATCAACCCAGGTAGAATCTGTTGAACAGAATGCAGGTATATTCCTGGCTGGCAATGAGGATCCTGAGCCATTCAAAACATCATCAGCAAAAAAAGGCTTGAAATTAAGAAGCAGAAGAATTGACAAACATAGTAAAACAGAGCGAATCAAAAATTTTTTCATCAGAAAAGGGAATCTATTTTTATCTCACTTGCAAATATAATCAGATTGACCTGTGATCCATGATTTTGTCAGGGAAACTATACAGGAAATTTCCATTGTTCCTTTAATTTAAGTGGCTGATAAAACCTGACAGGTTCTTTTCCTGATTAAGCCATACAGAATAAAAAACCCGGAAAAGTAACTTTTCCGGGTCGGATTTTTCACTGATTTAAATTACTGAACCTTGTTAAAAGAAAGGTTCAAAGAGATAATCATCTCATCATGTATAAAGTTGTCCTTTAATTCAGCAAATAGTGATTTCGAACCATAATTGACACCCCACTGAGTACGGTCTATTGCAAATGGAGCAGTTAAAGCATTAATACTGTTTTCAGATATTACAACCTGAGCCGGAAATGAAATACTTTTAGTAACACCTTTCATAATGAGGTTACCTGTTACCTGATGTGTAGCCTGAACAGCATCAGCCGAAGCCGGAGTAGTTGCAGAAAGTTCACTTACTGAAACGAGTTCGAATTTAGCTGTTGGAAACTGGGCTACGTCAAAAAAATCAGCTGACTTAAGGTGACCCACGAGTTTTCCGTTCATCTCAGCATCTGTAAGGTCTGTGTTTACTATTGAATTCAGATCAATAGTGAATGTACCTGCAGTAAGTTTTCCATTTTCCGCACTAAGCTTACCCTCAGTTACTGACGCAGTACCTGTATGTTCTCCGCCGGGTTTTGTGCCTTTCCAATTCAATGTACTTGAAACCGCATTCAGACTATATTCTGCACCCGCTGCAAGGGAGGCGTTCTGAGCATCACCGGCACCTGCATTTTGCACAGATGGATTGCTCTGACAAGATATAAGTGTAATAACCAGTCCTAATAAAAAAATACCTTTCTTCATATTCTTATTGATTTTAAATGTTTTGGTAATGAACATCTGTATTTATAGAATGTTCAGTATTAGGAATTATTTAACAGATTTTTAGCATTAAACGAAAATGTGCCACCCCTGGAAAGAGTGGCACACTAATAATTTGATATGGGAAATAAAATTAAATACCCAGTTTCTTTCTGAGGTCTTTTGGAACAGATTCTTTATGAACGATAATTGAAGTTGTTTTATATTTAACAAATGCCTCAGAGGCGTGCAGATATCCTTTGAATGAATTACCATCAACATTCCAGGAATTCTTAACAATGTAATATTTGCCTCCATTCTGATCTTTGGCAATCCCTGTAATATGCATTCCGTGATCGTCGGTTGTGGAAAGGTTTTCGTATGCCTGCTGTCTGAGTTCCTGGGTGATAACTTTTTCCTTACGAATTTTCGAGAAATCGTAGAAGAGTTCTGCCTTTTCACGCGGTGCAAGTTCATCCCATTTAGCCCTTTCTAATCCATCAAGATCAGAAATTTCTTCACTCGGAACAACAGCCAGACCGTTTTTCCAGTTAAATCCCTTTTCACTTACATCACATGCCCAGCCAACAGTATATCCTTCATCAATGGCAAAATCAATTATTTGCGTAAGTTCATCAATTTTAACATTATATACTTCTCCCCATCCCCAGTTATCAGGAACTTCCAAAATGAAGGGTTTATAAAAATCATGATGTGTAAATGATGATATCATTACATAATCGTCCATATTCAAACCCAACTCAGTTGCAAAACTTTTTGGTGTAAAGGATTTCCCCTTATATGTAAATGACTCCGGATACTGTCCAAAGTAAGCATCCAATAAACCCTGAAATGCGGGGTACCATGCAGTTGATAACTCTTTGTTTGGATTCTTGATTACCGCATCCATAAATGCTTTAAAAACGGCATCAGATTCTCCGTGAACATGCTTATCTTGTCCATATTTGAGTCCTGAATATACTTCTTCAGGAACAATTCCATATTTGCTGATTGTCATTGTAACATCGTTGAAAGCGCCACCGCCGGCAAAATTCACGGTTCCGTTCATACGTGCATACTTTTGAGCTTTGTCGCCATAACATACTCTTACAGAGAACATTTCAGATAAATCATATTCGCCCTTTCCCATACGGAGTAATTCGGACTCAAAAAACGAAATTCCTGAAAAGCTCCAGCAGGTACCCGATCTGTATTGATCCTTGACCGGCGTTGCGGGAAGTCTTTTAACATCGGTAAAAGTATAGCCAGACTGTGCTGATAATGATGCTGTAAGGAATAAAATAACTCCGGTTAAAGAAAAAAACAGCATTGTTAACTTTCTCATATTTTGGATTTTTATTGATTAATACTGCAATATGGTAAAATAATTTTTCAGATTTTAATTCGTTTCCGCTGTTTCGTAACAGTTAATTAACAATTCTTAATTCTGTTCTCCTGTTAATTGTCCTTCCCTCTTCTGTATCATTTGTACCTATTGGCATTGATGACCCATATCCCTTATAGGATAGCCTCTG
>CAYOLQ010000042.1:0-20172 GCA_964404825.1 uncultured Chitinophaga sp. | reverse complement strand
TTACCTGCAAGATAATCTACTACTGCCATTGCTCTTTTTTCAGATAACTCCTGATTGTATGTCATGGTGCCTGAATTATCCGTATGTCCGCTTATTTCTACCTTTACATCCGGATTAAGATTTAAAAAATCAAGTATTTTATTCAGCTCAGTCAGCGATTCGTCCTGCAATGCATAGGAATCAAATGCATAAAAAACATTTCTGAGAACAACTTTTTCTCCAACACTAATTGGGCTAAGAGGAACATCTTTCAGAAAGGGGTCTGAAAGTTTGTGCAAACCTGCAAAAGAAAAATTATCGGAATAAAACAAATATCCGGGTTTGGAAACATTCAAGGCATAATTCCTTCCGGATGGCAATGAAACCAGAAAATCACCCTCACCCTTTGCTGATGATGATTCCATAACAATTTCACCGTTTTGTAAGTCGATTAACTGAAATACCGCCTCAATGCCTTTCCAGGTCCGGGCATCATAAACTCTTCCTTTCAGATAGGAAACAGGAATGGGGCGTACTCCCTGATAAAGCGGGAATTCATATATATCAAGGCCTCTGTCTTTTAATCTGTCACTTGCATAGTATGCCTTATCACCGGCTGCATTAACAATCAAACCAATTTCATTATTCCAGGTGTTGATAGGATAGCCAAGGTTAATAGCATCTGTCCATTTCTTAACGGAATCTATCCTTGAAATGAATATATCCCCCTTCCCCATATTTTTATGTCCTTCTGATGAAAAATACAAGCTCTGATTATCGGAATGAATAAAAGGTGATTGTTCATTTCCCGGGGTATTAATTTTTTCACCCATGTTTACAGGAAAGGACCATGAACCATTACTTTGCTTCAGGGATACCCAGATATCAAGTTCGCCATAACCTCCCGGACGGTCACTGGAAAAATACAATCGTCTGCCATCAGCTGTAACAGACGGATGTTTTTCGGAATAGGATGAATTTACCGGATAACCAAGGTTAACAGGTTCAGACCACTTTCCGTTATTGTTGACAGATAAATAAATATCACATTTGCCTTGTCCATCAGGACGGTTACAGGCGGTAAAGAACAAAAATCTTCCATCGGCTGAAACGGTTTGTGCACCTTCGTTATCATCTGTATTGAGCGGTGCGCCTGCGTTTTTTCGCATTGCCCAGCTGCCATCAGGATTCCGGTTTGAGACATAAAAATCTTCCTGAACAGATGTTTTTTGCGGTGTTTTAGAGGGATCAGCAGGATCGAGCACTGTTATAATAAGCTTCGATTCATCAATGCTGAGGGATGGCCAGTATTCGTTTTTTACAGAATTAACAGAATCTCCCAGATTTACAGGTAGAAAAGGAACCGGATTATTAAACTGCCAGAGGGCAAACTTGCAATTATCAATAAACTTCTGAGCATCTGCGCGGTTGATTTTATTAAAATCCTCCAGCTGTAAAAACTTTTCAGCGTGCGCCAGGGCTTTGTCATAAAGGCCCAGATTCATTTCCACATCTGCAAGAATAAGATAACCGGGAGGATTGAATTTAGGATTAATTTCCAGTCCCGTTTCAAAATATCGTATGGCCTCTGTGAATTCTTTTTTGTCTTTATAAATCTGCGACATCATCATATAGGCTTCAATGAAATCCTTATCAGCTTTAACAGCTTTTTTGAGGTATTTCAGGGCCGAATCATCTTCTCTTGAATCAAAAAATTTCAGAGCTTTCTCGAAATATTTCAGGGCAGATTTTGAATTTGTATGGTAATTACCCTGAGAAAACACTCTGATAGAAATGAACAGAAACAGAATGATTATGATATGCGCTCTCATTTGGTAATGCTAAGTGATGATAATTATAAATATATCAATATTTCTCAGGGGATCCTCATAAACTTATGCGTCTGAAGAGAAATATTCCATTGAGGATTACGTTTCACAAATTCAACCAGAACCGGAAGAATGGTTCTGAATACACTCCACTCGGGCTGCAGGTAAAGTTTGCATGTTGGGTTTACCTGTATTGCATTTTCAAAGGCCCATTCCAAATCTTTTTCTTCCGCGATAACAATTTTCAGCTCATTTGCATACTGAAAAATCTCTTTAAGAGGAGGCTTATGAACTTTCGGGCTGAGACAAAGCCAATCCCACTTACCCGATAACGGATAAGCGCCGGATGTTTCCAATGCTGTTTCTATACCGGCATCATTCAGTCCCTGACATAAGTAATCAAGATTATACATCAAAGGTTCGCCACCGGTTATTACAGCAAAAGATGCCGGACAATCAGCTGCATTTACTATCAATTCATCAACAGGCTTCAACGGATGCCGGGCTGAATCCCAGGAAACCATGGTGTCGCACCAGGTACATCCTACATCGCAACCTCCAATCCTGATAAAATATGCTGCATGCCCGCTGTAATGCCCTTCTCCCTGAATAGTATAAAACTCTTCAACTATTGGAAGCATTGTAACTACTAAATCATCTCCGGAAGGAATGCTCATTATTTTATTGGTGTTGAAGGGCTTGTAATTTACTTCTCCGTGTTAAGAGGAAAGCCGTACAATTCGATAAACTTTCCAAAAAAGCCTGTATTGTCAAATATGCCTGAAAATTTTTCTGCTCCGGGACCATATGCGTAAACAGGAACCATATTTGCAGTATGATCACCAGTTGAAAAATTTAACAGAATTTCCCGCTTATTCAGATTTCCGTCAACTATAGTTACTCCGCCTGTTTCATGATCTGCAGTCACAACAACCAGAGTATTTCCATCTTTCATGGCAAAATCGAGTGCTATTCCTATAACCTTATCAAAATCAAGAGTTTCATCGATTAGGTTTTCCTGAAGGTTTGCATGTCCGGCCCAGTCAATCTGAGAACCTTCAATCATCAGGAAAAATCCTTTCGGATTTTTACTCAGTATATCTATCGCCTTTTGTGAAGCCAGCGGAAGCATATCACCTCTTCCGTTCAGGCGGTAAGGATTATGAACAGGGACGTTCAGACCAGCCAACTTTGATGAACCTGACGCCAGAATACTTTCAAGGGTAGTATCTACTTCATAACCTCTTAGTTTAAGACTATCAAAGAGATTCAGTCCATCAGATCTGTGAAAAAAATGATTGATCCCACCTCCGATAAAAACATCAATATCTGTTTTTAGAAATTCCAAAGCAATATCTTCGTACAAATCGCGACTTGGAACATGGGCAATAAAAGAAGCCGGTGTAGCATGTGTAATTGCTGAGGTTGAAACCAATCCTGTTGAAAGTCCGTTTTCCTCAGCTATTTCGAGAATAGATTTAAATTTATTACCAAGTGTATCCTGACCAATGACGCCGTTTCGTGTTTTTTGCCCGGAAGATAAAGCCGTTCCACCTGCAGCTGAATCGGTTATATAATCGTCAAGGGAAAAAGTTTTGTTGAGTCCAGTGTAAGGAAACCTCTCAAAATTCAAAGGAGTTGGTGAAACCGACATTGCGGCATAAACAGCAGGCAATCCCATCCCATCGCCAATAAGAAAAATAATATTCTTAACCCCGGCCGGTTTTTCAGGCTGTTTAATTGCAGATTGACAGGATATCAGGCTGAAAACTGAAAGAAATACAATAATTACTATGCCAAGTCTCTTCATAACTGAATTAGTTTTTTCTTCTGAATGTAAATAATTTGAACAGTATCCATTTTAATACTCTGAAAAATAATAAAACAATATAAAAACCGAAGCTCAATAATAAAACCAAATGAATCTGAGTAAAAATCTCTGTCCATGAAGTTTTATATACCAGAATGCTGATAATATTAAAAATTACTGCGGCAATGAAACAAAATAACAGAAGAATTAGTTCAGTTTTCTTTGTTTCGGGGGATATAATCGTAGGTTTCATACTATAATGATAGATTTGTGGGCCAGGTTACAATCTGGTTTTTTTGAATAGCTTCGTATCCCATAAGTGTAGCAACACTTGCATAAAAGCCTTGTTTCAGCAACTCCGGAACAATCCGGTTTTCTCTGACCATGGAAACAAATGCTTCCATTTCCATTTTGGTTCCATCAGATTCGAGTACTTCATTCCAGATGTATTCACCTTTATCAACAACAGCAGAATCAGGTACCCAGCTTGCCCCGCCTATTGGAATAACATCAAATATTTTATGCTCGATTTGGTTAATGAGTTGAAGAATGCCGGGTGCTGGTGGTGGAAATTCCTGCCACATCTTTCCCCCTTCAAGTTCCATTGTTCCTTTGGGTCCCATTATCTGTTCCTCAAGCCCATAGTGCTGGTTACTGTTTATAGAATCGTATACCAGGTGAGTCCCTCCAGGGTATTTGTATACCAGACTTACATTATCCTCAACTTCTCTGCCATTCTTCCAGTAATTCGTGCTGCCGGATCCCCAAACCATTAAAGGAACCTCGTTAAGAATCTGATTTGCAACCTGTATCTGATGCGAAGCAAGTTCGGTCATTAAGCCACAGGAATATTCCCTGTATAACCTCCAGTTAATTTTTCTTTCAAGTTCAGGTGACGGAACAGGCCTGCGCCAGTCATTATTTCTGTGCCAGTATGCTCTGATGTGCGTAACTGCACCAATTTTCCCGTCATTTATAAGCTGAAGCGCCCTTTGATACTTAGCATTAAACATCCTTTGATGACCAATTAACAGAATTTTACCTGCTTTCTGGGATGCTCTGACCATAGAATCGGATTCCTCGATTGTTTTCGCCATACTTTTTTCACAAAACACATGTACTCCTGCATTCAGGGCATCAATGACAATATGTGAATGTTCGTGTAAAGGAGTTGCAATAATAACAGCATCCAGATGTTCCTTTTCGAGCATCTCAATATGGTTTGTATAGGCTTTAGCCTGCTTACCTGCAATAGACAGACCCATTTGAAGGTTAGGCGGATAATTATCGCACACACAGGTCATTTCGCATTCAGGAATGTCTTTGAGATAAAGCTGCAACAGGTTTCCGCGTGAGCCTGAACCAATGATTCCCAGCTTTACTTTTCTTCCCGGCTCCTGAGCATGCAGATCACGAAGCCATGGCATTTGTGTCAGCAATAATGTTGAACCCGTTAGCAGCGAAAAAGTCCTTAGAAATTCTCTTCGGGAATTATTTTTTTGGATGTTCATGATTTATGATAAAACTATTTCCTGAATTGATGGTTTATTATTTTCTGAATCATAGAGCACTCTGACAGCCTTATACCCTAAAAAATTCTTCAATATCTGCTCCTGCTCATCGTTACCAGCTATAAACAAGGAGGTTGAAAGAATCTCAGCTTCAAATGCAGAAGGACCTGAAATACAAACTATTCCCGGACAACTCTCCCTGATTCCTGTTTTTGGATTTATTATATGTCCCAGGGGATATTTGTTTTTGTTTGCCGGAGTATTCCCTGAAACAGAAAGAGCGCTATCCTTAAGATGAAAAATGTAAACACTTTCGGATGCATAACTATCCGGAATACTTACTTTCCAACCTTCACCGAAGGGATGATCTCCTAAGGCTAAAACGGAACTCTCCCCAAAACTAATAAAAGCATGCAAAATATTATGATCCAAAAGTATTTTTTTTACTTTTTCCAGTGCATAACCCTTACCAAATCCGCCGGAATCAATTAACATTCCCTGCTTATCAAATCGAATTGTTCTGTGCTTTTCATACAAAATAATGTCTTGGGGAGTTGCAGCAGGTCCTGCAGGCTTATAATTCTTTTCAATAACTCCGGGTTCAGACATCACGTAGCTGACTGCACAAACATCAAAATAGCCAAGGCTTGCCGCATACATTGACTTCAATATGCTTACCAGATCAAACAATTCTTCATCCACCTTAATATCACCCGTAAATGCAGTCTTATTTAAAACAGATAAAAGAGAAAGTTCATTATAGTTACTCAGCATATCCTCTAATCTGAATATTTCTCTCTTTATGAGATTGAAAATAAAATCACCCACGTCTTCTTCTAAGTCAGGCAAAACAAGCTCGAAGCGGGTACCCATAGCGAATAGATTGCGATATACTGAAGCCATGAATTAGTCCTTTTACGCAAAGTTATTATTCTTTTGACTTTATCTGCGATTGAATTCCTATTTTGTGATTCTGATTTGCTTGATTAATTTTGAATTATCAGATTCCCAGTTTATAAAAGAGATTCATATGTACAGAAAAATAAAAACCGGTATTGCTTCATTTGGGATGTCGGGCAGCGTATTTCATGCCCCTCTGTTAAATTCAAACACCGGCTTTGAGCTAAGTGGCATTGTGGAAAGGCATGCAGATAAAAGTCGCGAAAAATATAGCTTTTCGAAATTATTCAGATCATTTGATGATTTACTAAATGATAAGGAAATAGAGTTGGTTGTTGTAAACACTCCGGATTACCTTCATTTCGAATATGCAAAATTTGCACTTGAAGCCGGAAAGCATGTAGTTGTTGAAAAACCATTCACACAGAAATACGATGACGCCAGAACCTTATTAGATTTGGCGAAAAAGAAAAATCTTATACTTTCTGTATTTCAGAACCGAAGATGGGACGGGGATTTCCTCACTGTACAGAAAATTGTAAAAGATAAAATGCTGGGCAGACTTGTTTCATTTGAATCACATTTTGACCGATACAGAAATTTTATAAAGGAAGATACATGGAAAGAGGAATCCGAATCGGGAACCGGAATTGTTTATAATCTCGGCACTCATCTGATTGATCAGGCAATTGTACTATTCGGAGCTCCTGTTGGTGTGAGTGCTGAAATAAAAACGTTGAGAACCGGCGGAAAGGTTGATGATTATTTTACTATACAGCTGGAATACAATGAAAATATGAGTGTGTCAGTCAGAGGCAGTATGCTGGTAAAAGAGCAAGGGCCCAGATATATTTTGCATGGCACAGAAGGATCATTTTTAAAATGGGGCACGGATCCTCAGGAGCAGGATCTTAAAGATGGAAAACTACCCGGTGAACCCGGTTGGGGTAAAGAAAAGGAAGAAGATTGGGGCCTTTTACATACGACGGAAAAAGGTAAAGATTTCCGTGGCGATATAGAAACTATCCCGGGAAATTATCAGATTTATTACGACGGTATTTACAAAGCAATAAGGGAAAATATAGCACTGCCAGTAGTTCCGGAAGATTCAGCACTTGGCATAAAGATAGTTGAAGCAGCATTTGAGAGCATGAAACTTGGAAGGATGGTTATTTTAAATAAGCAATAATGGCCTGGCAAACAATACTTCACTATTTCCTGCATTTAATTTTTCCATTTGCCATTGCATGGGTATTTTTCAGAAAAAACTGGAAAAAGGCCGGGTTGATAATGTTCCTGACAATTCTTGTGGACATTGATCATGTTTTTGCAAACCCTGTTTTTGATCCCATGCGATGCAGCATAAATTTTCATCCTCTTCATAGCTATTGGGCAATAGGAATTTATTTCGCAGGACTTTTTTATCAAAAAACCCGATGGATTGCCATCGGGTTGATTGTTCATATGTCTGCAGATCTGTTGGATTGCTTCTTAATGTATCGGAATTGTTTAGATTGCCAAACAAATTCAGTATTACATGATCTGGCTATTACACCCGGATTTACTTAAGTTCACGAATTTTGATACTTCTGAACCAAACTTCATTTCCGTGGTCCTGCAAAAGAATATGTCCCTTTACTGCTTCCCCGAATGCCTTTCTGTCTTTGTATTTGCTTTGCGTTACAAGGTTCCTGAAATCTTCGCTGCCTCTTTCATATTCGAGCACTTTAAATCCGTTTAGCCAATGTTCAACATGATTATTCATTGAAACTATCCTGATATTGTTCCACTCTCCTATTCCATTGACTCTCTTATTGGAAGCTTTAATTAGGTCGTATAGAGATCCAAAGGTTCGACTGCCTTCCTGAGATCCCAACTTTGCATCAGGATGCAGTTGGTCGTCAAGAATCTGAAATTCAAGACCAATGGCACTTCCGGGATTGTTTTCTTCCTGCTCTGTGACAAAATATTTTACTCCGCTGTTTGCACCGGGACTAAGTTTAGTCTGGAGCAAAAGTTCAAAGTTGCTATATTCATCTATTGTTACAATATCTCCGCCATTCTGAGATTCTGCTCCGGTTGAAGGTAAAACCGAAAGAATTCCATTTTCGATTTTCCAGCCTTGCTCAGGAAATGCTTCTCCATAAGCCTTTCTCCAGCCAGTTGAGGTCTGTCCGTCGAATAAGAGTTTCCATCCGTCAGCTTTCTCCTGTTCTGTCAACTCATTAACGAGATACGACCTGACTTTAGCAACTGAAGGGGTTGCAAATTTTTCAGGGTTTTCGGTAATTATTTTTATGTTTTTCCACATGATTTCTCTTCCTGCTTTTGAAGAATCCTGGCCGACAGAATGCACCTGCAGAGCAATAAAACCGGTTGAGTCAACATCGTCAAATAGATTTGTTACGGGAACGCCGTTTACCCAGGTTTTAATACTATTTCCAATTGCCTCTATCCTGAATTTATTCCATTCTCCGTTTTTAAAAGCGGCACGGGCAGCAGCGTTTTCGTCATCGCTTAACGTATAGAGCCAGCCACGTCTTGCCTCATCATAAATGCCTCCTGTAAAGGCTCTGTCGGATGGATCGATTTCAATCTGATAACCATGTACACGATTGTTCTGATACTCCGGATAACTATTAGAGCGAAACTGCACACCGCTGTTCATTTCAGGATGTACCATAAAATCGAGCTCAAGGATAAAGTCAGAATAATTCTTTTCTGTGCATAGAAAAGAGTTTTCCGTGTTAATAATTGTTGTACCAATAATTACTGAATCAACAACCTTATAGGGTGCTTCGCCGTTTTTCTGAACCCACCCGGTAAGGTCTGTTCCATTAAAAAGGTTTTGCCAGTTTGGCTTATCTCCCTTGTTCGTGTTCGTACACGAAACGGATGCAATAAAAAGGATTATGGATAAAAGGGTAAGTGGAGATTTTTTCATTTGGTATAAAATTGGGTTGAAATTATATAATAATAAAAAAAATTATAATATGGACTCATTTTTTATTCGGGGACTGGAAAATAGTGAAACGACACAGTCCCAGTTTTTGCAAAAGATATGAAAAGGAAGTTTTCAAAACCCCTATTCCATAAATTGAACTTCGACGGAAATTAATTGATGAAGCGTCGTCAAAATATTTTGTTGGACAGGTAATCTCGGCTATTTCGAATCCGGCATAGAATATCTGAGCTATCATCTGGTTATCAAAAACAAAATCGTCTGAATTCGCTTTATAATCAATACTTCGTAATACGTTTCCGGAAAATGCCCTGAAGCCGGTATGATACTCTGATAATTTCTGATTCATCAGGATATTTTGCGTTAAGGTCAGAAGCCGGTTAGCAATATACTTATATACAGGCATCCCTCCCTTTATTGCTCCTCTGCCAAGAATCCGGGATCCAAAAACCACCTCATACACTCCATTGGCAATAAGATATGACATAGAATGAATCAGTTTTGGAGTGTACTGATAATCGGGATGAAGCATGACAATAACATCAGAATTTAGTTCCAGAGATTTGTCGTAGCAGGATTTCTGATTTCCCCCGTATCCTTTATTTTTATCGTGAACAATAATATGTTTAATACCTAATCTTTTCGCAACTTCCACGGTTTCGTCCCTGGATCTGTCGTCGACGAGTACCACTTCATCAACAATATCGAACGGAATTTCACTGTAGGTTATTTCAAGGGTTTTAGCAGCATTATAGGCAGGCAGAACGACTGTAATTCTTTTATTGTTAATCATGAGAGAATTTAACTTAATATATTATAGTTCTATTCGTTTCCGACACCGGATCCCTCTTTGCAAAAACGAATCCATTCTTTTCGTATAAAATTTTCAGGTCAGGATACTCCTTCAAATATCTGGTTTTTCGGTTAATTTTAAAAACAATATATGCTTTCTTATCGATATTTCCTGTTAAAAGCCATCCTTTTTCATATACACTCAAATTTTCAGAGGGATTAACCTTGCCATAATACAGGTGAGCGTACGATTTGAAACCCAGAGTTGTGATGTAAGCATCCTCTTCAGCCACAGATTCATAAAACTCAATCGCTGCCCTTTGGGAATACGATTCAATACGCGGAGTAATAAGGATCATGGCAAAAAATGCCATCAGCATTGTTGAAACAAAGATTCCTTTTACTGACCGATCAGGATCCTTTTTCATACTCCCGATAAACCATAGACAGCCGAAAATAAAGAAAACCCCTATTAAGCTCTCGGTGCCGGTCCAGTTTCCGGATGCCTGAAGATTAGCTACGGCAAAATCATCTTTGATGAGGCCTCTGGAAATGATAGTTTCTTTTACACGATCAATCAGAGGGATTACAGAAATTATTATCCCAAACGTTAAGACAATAGCACCAAGCATTGCGCGCAATAGCCGCCCCGGCACAATTTCACCGGTAATAATTCTCCTGATTGTTACTGCGGCAAAAAATGTGATTGGAAAATAGCACATTGAGCTGTAATGAACAATTTTTGTTTTAACGATTGTAAAAAGTATCAGCACGGTAAAAAACAAGATCTGCATCCACAGATTGAATTCGCTGATCCCCGCAGAATCCTCATCCCTTTTAAATAATGAATATACGGCGAAAACCGAGGCAGGAAAAACGCCCAGAAAAAGTACAATGAAGTGATAAAGCATAAAACCTCCATGACCGGCGTCTTCAGTTTTAAACAGACGAATCTGATAAACAATAAAATCCTGTATGATTCCCATATTTCCCGAGAGAATCTGAAGAATAAACCAAAACCCTCCTGTAAAACCCAGAAACAAGGCGAAAACAAGTATGTCCCGGAAACTTGTTTTGATGCGAAAACGCTTAAAAATAAGATAAACAAGGAAAGTGATTATAAAAATCAGCAATGCAACCGGGCCTTTTGTAAGAACGGCGAGTCCAAGAAAGACGGCAGAAAGTATAAGTTTTATTATGCGCTTGTCATTTTCGGACAGATAGTATATGAAATTTACAATCCCCAGAAAAATAAAGAGATTAAACCAGGGATCGATGATTCCGGATTTGAAATACAGGAAAGGAAGAATTGAGCCGGCATATGCCAAAAGCCATATCCAGCCAAATTTTTCATCTCTGTACTTTTTTCCTGCATGAAATATGGTCAGCAGAGTGATAATTCCACATATTGCATTTGGAAAACGTGCAGCAAACTCATTAATGCCAAATACTTTCATCGACAAAACCTGCATCCAGATAAACAGCGGGGGTTTTTCCCAGAAAGCAATAAAGTTTATTTGTACGGTAAGATAGTTACCGCTTACAATCATCTCCCGTGCCGATTCGGCAAAGTTTATTTCATCCCAGTCAAAAAGGTGCGCACTGCCCAAAAAGGGTAAATAAAGCACAATGCCCAGTAAAACAATATAAAAGCTTGATTTATGTTCAAGGATTTTATCCATTTCTGTCCCTCCGGAATGAGGTTATACTTTTATTCATGCTCTCAGATTGAATGTTTTCAAATTGCAATTGTACCAGTAAAGCTGTAAAAACGCCAATTAGCGAACCTGCCATTGCGTCTCCCAGGAAATGCTGGGAGAGGTAAACTCTTGTAAATCCTATCCATACGGCCAGAATTAAAAAAAGAATTTTTAAGTAGTTGTTTTTAACCATGAACGCCAGGCCGAAAAACAAAGCAAAAGCCGTTGTAGTGTGACCTGATGGAAAGCTAAAGGATGAATGGTATTCAACCCCTGCAACCCGGTAAATATCAATTCCCACATCATGAAACCATGCAACTGGTCTTTTAAAATCGGAAAAAATGAGTCTTTTCAGTCCCTGAACTACCAAAGAAGTAATAACAAATGAGCTAAGTATAACAAGTCCATACCTTAACTTTTTAAAAAGTAACAAGAGTCCGATTAACACCATAAAAAATCCATCTCCCAGAAGAGTCATAAACTTCATAATTCCATCAAAAATCAGGGTATGAAATCCGGTTAAAAGAAGGTGCGTATCTTTTTTACCGTAATTGGATAATACTACTATGCATATTATCAGGATCAGGAAATAGCCTGCAAACAGTAATCGGTTCCTGGAGATAATCTTTTGCATTTTTCCCGGTTTTGATATAAAAGGCATCAAATATAACAAAAGTGACGGCAGAATAAATAATTTAGAATTGTTTTGAAAAGATAATTATTTACTTTTAGCATCCTTAAATAACAAAATAAACTGAAAATGGACCTTCAGAATCTAAAAAAGAAATTTTCTTCCCGGTTCAATACGGAAGAAAAAGATATCAGAGTTTATTTTTCTCCCGGCAGAGTTAATCTGATTGGAGAACACACAGATTATAACGGAGGTTATGTTTTCCCATGTGCACTTACATTTGGCACCACCCTGCTTGTAAAGGAAAATCATAAGAATATATTCCGTTTTGCGACAACGAATTTCGATGTCACTGCGGATATCAGCATTAAACCACCCTTTATTAAAGCCGGAAAAGAATGGTATTACTATCCGCTCGGGGTAATAGATCAGTTCAACAAAATGGGTATCAGTTTCAGGGGACTTGATTTTTTATTTTCGGGGGATATTCCAAACGGTGCAGGACTTTCTTCTTCTGCATCCATTGAAATGGTTACCGCTTTTGCGTTAAATGATATTTTCTCGGTTAAAGAGAGTATGATCTCCCTTGTTAAACTTTCCCAAAAAGCCGAAAATCAGTTTATCGGGGTTAATTGCGGAATAATGGACCAGTTTGCTGTTGGTATGGGTTCATTAAATATGGCTATTTTTCTAAACTGTGCAAATCTTAATTATGAACTGGTACCTTTGGTTATTAAGGGACATAAACTAATAATAAGCAATACAAATAAAAGAAGAGGCCTTGCCGACTCAAAATACAATGAAAGACGCGCAGAATGCGATACTGCAGTTGAAAACCTGAGTCAGGTAAAGAAAATTAATAATCTTAGTGAACTATCCTATGCCCGCTTTCTTGAAATTAATGATATGATTACCAATCCGGTTGTCAGACGTCGTGCAAAACATGTTATCAGTGAGAATCAAAGGGTACTTGATGCAATTGTTGCACTTAAGGCCGGAGATTTATTTGCATTCGGGCAACTGATGAATGCATCACATGATTCATTACGCGATGATTATGAAGTAACCGGAATTGAGCTGGACACTATGGTTGAGGAAGCCAGAAAAATTCCCGGAGTTCTGGGATCCCGAATGACAGGTGCAGGTTTTGGCGGATGCACGGTAAGTCTTGTTCAGGAAGATTCTGTTGATGAATTTATTGAACAGGTAGCCATAGGTTATCTGGAAAAAACCGGATTAAAGGCTGACTTTTATGTAGCCGGAGTCGGGGACGGAACAAAAAGAGTGGAATAGATAAAATAATGTGCTCCGGTATTGTTATTCCTGAACGGTTTAAATAACTGTAATGCCCTTTTTTTCGAGCAGATCAAGACTCATCTGCCGGAGTTTATATTTCTGAATTTTACCGCTGGCTGTCATAGGATATTCATCCATGAAAAATACATATTTGGGGATTTTATGACGTGATATTTTGCCGCGGCAGAAGTCAATAACATCCTCTTCGGTGAGTGCTTGATCATCTTTCAGAATAATAAAAGCCCCTACTTCTTCACCATATTTTTTACTTGGAATTCCTGCTACTTCAACGTTTTTTATCTGAGGCATTTTGAACAGAAAATTTTCTATTTCCCGCGGGTAAATATTCTCCCCTCCTCTGATAATCATATCCTTAATACGACCTGTTACCCTGAAATACCCATTTTCGTCCATTATCCCCAGATCCCCCGAGTGAAGCCAGCCATTGGAATCGATTACAGATGCAGTTTCTGAAGGATTTTTATAATATCCTTTCATAACATTGTATCCTCTGCAGCAAATTTCGCCCTGTTCTCCCGGCTTGCAATCCTCGCCAGTTTCAGAATTTACAATTTTCGCTTCAACAAACGGTAATGCCTTTCCAACAGTTGTAGATCGGATTTCCGGAGCATCGGTAGTCCGCGTTGCTGTAATTCCGGGAGATGATTCAGTTAATCCATAAACTATAATAATCTCTTTCATGTTCATCTTATCCATAACCTCATTCATGGTTTCAATCGGACATAAGGAACCGGCCATTATACCTGTACGAAGTGTTGAAAGGTTAAACATGCTGAACATAGGATGATTCAGTTCAGCAATAAACATGGTAGGAACACCATAAAGGGCCGTACATTTTTCTTTTTGTACAGAGGCCAGAACCAGCAGTGGATCAAAGCTCTCAACCATAACCATAGTAGCGCCATGAGTTATTACAGCGCAAACAGCCAGCACACAGCCAAAACAATGAAATAAAGGAACACAAACGCAAAGTCTGTCATTTTCGGAATAGTTCATACAACTCCCCACAGTATTCCCGTTGTTCACAATATTATGGTGAGTAAGCATAACTCCCTTTGGAAAGCCGGTGGTTCCTGAAGTGTATTGCATATTTACAACGTCATAACAACTAACCGAACTTTTAATACGGTTTAATTCGGAATCGGCGATTTCCTTCCCGCTAAGCAAAAGTTCAGGGAAGCTATACATTCCGCGGTGCTTTTCGGGTCCGATAAAAACAACATTCCGCAGCTCGGGGAACTTTTCAGACCTCAGATGACCGCGCTGATGGTCGCGGATTTCAGGTACCAATTCATTTATAATACTGATATAATCACTATCACGAAACCCATTTACAAGACAAAGAGTTTTAATGTCGGAATTTTTCAGAAGAAACTCCAGTTCATGCGACTTGTAGTTGGTATTAACCGTTACGAGGATTACTCCAATTTTTGCTGTGGCAAACATTAAAGTCATCCAGTCTGGCACATTATTAGCCCATATACCCAGTTTATCTCCTGGCTGCATGCCGATTTTAATCAAACCCCTGGCCAACAGGTCAACTCTCTGATTAAATTCAGAGTAAGAAAACCTGAGTCCGCGATCAGGGTATACAAGAAAATCATGTTCGGGTAACTTCAATGCCCATTTTTCAAGACATTGCCCGAGTGTCAGATCGATTAATTCCATAAATAAAATAATTAGTACGGGGCATAAACAACAGCAAGAATACGGGCTGGTTTATCGTTAGAGGAATGGATATGATGACTCACGACCGAATCGTAGTAAATACTATCCCCTTCAGAAATTTTAAAAACCTCGGTTCCGTAGGAAAGTTCTATTTCACCCGATAAAACATAGATAAACTCTTCTCCTTCGTGAGATGACAATAAAAACTCACTCTCCTTGGTAGGTTGAATGTCAACCATGAAAGGTTCCATATGTCTGCCGGCTTTATCGCTAGCCAGAGGATAAAAACTCAGGTGAGATGGATCTGCGCTGTTTTTATGCGAAAAGCTTACTCCTGGTTTGCTTTGTCCGCTGCGTGCAATAATGGGTCCCATTTCACTTGCATCATCCAGAAAAGTTCCAAGCCGGACACCTAATGTACGGGCAATGCGGATCAGGGGGGCCAGAAATGGCATATCTTTATTCTCTTCAATACGCGCAATAAGTTCTTTACTCAATTTTGACCTTTCGGCCAATTCTTCCTGGGAGAGATTCTTAAATTCCCTTACTTTTCTGACTTTCTCTCCAACGTTTTTTACGTGACTCATAATCTGAAATATTACTTGGTTATACAAAAATATAATTAATAGTGGTTGATTGGTTAGGGTTGGTGAAATTAATATTTATTCTAAATGGGTTTGGGGATGAGAGCCGGGGAAAACAGTTCCGTTAGAGTATGCTTCGATCAGCATAAATATGGATTGGGGTAGGTATATGCCTTGCGGTTATAATTATATCATCTCCCGATTAAATCGGGACGGGCTCTGACGGGATTTACTGTTTTATACCAAATTTATGCTACCAATATTATGTCCCCGATTTTATCGGGGCAGGCTCTAACGGGACATTTTAATTCAAATCAATTCCGTTCAAAAAAACATTAATACCGGGTAAATCTTAATTTTTGCTACCGATATGATGTCCGGTGGCTAAAATTAATGGGATTCGAAATGAGTTTGTGGATGACGGGGAAATAATCCTGCAATAAAAATCCTGATTGACACCTTAAAAAATATAATTGACAATGATTAAATAATAAAATACCTTTATTCATCCTAAAATATTTAGCTTCTGAATTAACCATTAATGCAAAGAGTATGTCAAAAGATAAAGAAAAAAGCAAAGTGAAAATTAAACCAGCCGGTAAGAAAATTAAAAATCCAAAAAATAATAAAACTTTAATTCCAGGCGATTTGGAAGCTAAACACAAAAAACCCTTAGATGAGGATTTTTATGAAAAAGAATTGGCCAGGCTTCAACTGGAACTAATTAAAATGCAGGAATGGATTAAAGCCAAAAAGCTTAAAGTAATTGTAGTATTTGAAGGAAGAGATGCAGCAGGAAAAGGTGGTGTAATTACCAGAATCACACAAAACCTGAACCCCAGGATTTGCAGAGTATGTGCGCTGGGTGTACCAACCGAAAAAGAAAAAACGCAATGGTATTTTCAACGCTATATTTCCCAGTTTCCTTTTGGCGGAGAAATGGTACTTTTCGACAGAAGCTGGTATAACCGTGCCGGTGTTGAAAGAGTTATGGGCTTTTGCAACGACGAAGAGTATTGGGAATTCCTAAGGTCGTGTCCCAGCTTTGAAAGAATGATAATCCGTTCCGGAATTATTCTGGTCAAATATTGGTTCTCAGTAAGCGATCATGAACAGGAAAAACGCTTTGCTGACAGATTACAGCACCCCACTAAAAGATGGAAGCTCAGTCCGATGGATCTGGCAAGCCGCGAGAAATGGGAAGATTATTCAAGAGCTAAAGATGAAATGTTCGGATATACCGACACAAAAGAAAGTCCATGGTATGTTGTTGAGGCTGACGATAAAAAAAGAGCCAGGCTCAATTGCATTCATCATTTGCTCAGTAAAATTCCTTATGAAGATCTCACTCCCGAGCCAATTGTTCTTCCCAAAAGAAAAGCAACACGGGGCTATGTAAGACCGCCAATGGATGCTCAGACCTTTGTGCCTCAGGTATACTGATTGGATTAATTTTTAACGATTTTCTCTGTGTAGGTATTTCCGCCTTCAGTTATATAAAGAAGGTATATTCCTGAATTTAGAAATGAGAGGTCAAGACCAAGTGTGCCATCAGAAGTTGTCAGGGAAAACATCGGTTTACCGCTAATTGAAGAAATCTTTATTTCGCGAACCATATTGCTGTTCCGGAATACTATATTTATCTGATTTTTAAATGGATTCGGACTGGCAGTAAATACTTTGGTGAGATCTACAAATTTAAAAATTACCGAATTCTTAAGTACATTCCAGTTTACGTCGTTCTGCACCGATTGAACCTCCTGATTCACAATAATGCGAAAAACTTCTTCAGGCTTCTCATACAACAACCGGAAATCTTGTGTTTTCCCGTCTGTAAAATTTACTCTGTAATCCAAATGAGTTCTGAAAAATCTACCATCCCCTGCTGAGGATGTCTGAGAGCCGGAGAGAATTAGGGTATCGCCCACCTGCCTCCAGCTGGTAACAAAAAGTGGAAAACCCTTACCGTAATACCATTGATCAAAAAACCAATCGAAATCGGTTTTAGTATGTTTTTCCACTATATTCTTGAAATCATCGCCTGTAGCAGTAGAATTGGAAAACTCTACAACATAATCCCTGATAATTTCAAAGAACAAGGAATCATTATTAATCTCATAACGCAGCATATGAATAATGGCACCTCCCTTTTTATAACTGAGGTTGTAATTGAAGATTCTCTGTATATTTCTTGATTCATCGGGAGTTAAAAAGACGCCGCTGTAAGGAAAATTTATGGCCAGATTATGAGCCTGTGTAAGCCAACCAACAGCCTCTTTCTTTGACCTTAGTCCTTCCAGCGCTATATACTCCGCATACGAAGCAAATCCCTCATTAATCCATATATCCTGCCATGTACCACAGGTAATCACATCGCCAAACCACTGATGCGCAAGCTCGTGTGCAACTATTCCAAAATCAAAACCAGCAATTGTTGTCATGGTCTGATGCTCCATACCACCTCCCATGGGAGCCATGGAATGACCGTATTTTTCGTTTAAAAACGGATACATGCCAAATTTTTCAGAAAACAATTTAAGCAAGGGGCCTGTTTCATCGATTACGTCTTTATATTCTTCCATTATTCCATCAGAATCGTAAAGGTAATTCTGGACAAGAACCGAATCCGTTTCATTCAGGTGTGCATAAAAACTATAATCGATGTAGTCACCTGCCGCAAAGGAAATAAGGTAATATGCAATGGGGTAATTGGATTTCCATTCATACCGGACCTTACCGTCTGGTAGATTTTTTACATTTGTCAATAATCCGTTTGACCCGGCTTTAAGAGTAGAGTCGACAGTAATGAAAACCCATACTGAGTCGGCTTTATCTCGTAAATTTTGCTTAACCGGAAACCAGTCTTTTGCACCAAAAGGCTCAGAAAGAGTGTAAGTAACTTTTTGATTCCAGCCGGATGCGAAGCCCGATGAAATTCCGGACCAAAAACCAGCGGAACCGGCTATTCCATGGTAATACACTTTTAGCCGGTATTCACTAAGGTTTTTGTCATCCGCGCTGAGTGCAATTTTTAATAAATCATTTTCCTGCTTAAAATGGTTTTGCCTTTTATTGTTCAGAAAGACAGAATCAACAGTTAGTTTAAACGACAGCTCAACTACGAATGTGTCTATTTCCCCTGATACCGGAAAAGCATGCATGGATGATGATCCCCTGATAGAAGTATTCTGATTCGTTACTTCAAGGTCTAAAAAATAGAAACTGACATCATATTTTTCTTCCTGTGCTGAATATCCGGGAGCAGCAGCAGTGTTGAAGGGAATACTCAAACTTTCATGACCCGAACGTATAACCTGTGAATGCCCCGGCCCTGCTACCGACAGACAAAGCAAAATTAAAAAAGAAACAAAACGAAGCCGGAAATTCATACTCTATTGTTTAGATGTTCCAAACCGATATATTGTCGATTCGGTATAAGTCTCTTCAGGATTCAAAACAGTTGAAGGGAAATCTTGTTTATTTGGGGAATCGGGAAAATGTTGAGTCTCCAGGCAAAAAGCTGAATGTTTTTTGTATATTTTCCCTGCTTTCCCGGGAATTTCGGTAATGTAATTGGAAGTATAAAGTTGCACCCCGGGCTGTGTGGTAAGGACTTCAAGAGTTCTGCCGGAATGAGGATCTGTAACTCGGGCGCAGGATCTTAGATGACCGGATTCTCCATTTACAATATAATTATGATCGTAGCCCGGAGGAACAAGTTTTATGTCCTTCCCTATTTTTTTAGGTGTCCGGAAATCGAAGACTGTATTCTTAACTTCGGTGAGTTTTCCGGTGGGAATTGAATCGGTATCAACTTCGGTATACTTTTCTGAATCAATGCGGATAACATGGTCCAGAATATCCGATTCACATCCGTTTAAATTAAAATAAGAATGATTGGTTAGGTTGATATGTGTTTTTTTATCGGTACGGGCAGTATAATTAATCACCAGTTCATTCTGATTATTCAGAACATATTCAACTTCAACCATCAGATTGCCTGGATAGGATTCTTCCATATCGGGGGATTCGTATCCAAGTTTCAGGCTGACAAATTCTGTTGTAATGTTTTTTACAGCCAGCCATACCTTTTTATCAAAGCCATGAATACCACCGTGCAGGTGATTCGGGCCATTGTTTATAGCCAGTTTGTATGTTTTGCCATCGAGAGAAAATGTTCCCGACGAAATACGGTTTGCAAACCTGCCTATGATGGCACCGAAATAAGGATGCGGACCGAGATATTCAGGCAAAGAATCAAAGCCCAGGACAATATCATCCGACTTTCCGTTTTTATCGGGAGTAAAAATATGGGTAATGATCCCTCCATAATTGATAATACGTACAGCGATACCCTTGTCATTTTCAAGTTGATACGAATTGATTTCCCTGCCATCAGGCAGTATTCCGAATTGTGTAACCTTAATTTCCATGATTTTTAATTTGCATTCAAAAGTAAGAAAAAAAGGCGTTTCTGATAGTATGGGGC
>CAYOLQ010000041.1:19625-27179 GCA_964404825.1 uncultured Chitinophaga sp. | reverse complement strand
GCCGACCTCATGATTATGAATCATGCGCTCTAACCAGCTGAGCTACCTCGCCATTCGAAGCTTTAGCGAAGAATGACCTCGCCATTCGAAGCTTTTGCTGAGAATGTATCCGCCATCCGAAGCTTTAGCGAAGGATGGCCATTCTCCTTTACCGTTTCGGGTTGCAAATATAAAAACTTTTATTCTTTTTCAGACTAATTGCGCGTATTTTTCAGGTATGATAAATGAATTGTTTTTAAAACCATTTAGCAATCCCTTTAAATAACCCTTTAACAAATAAAAATTTCAGCACAGAAAAGCCTGATTTGATTTGGGTTAATTGATTTTACAATACGCTAATAAACTATCAGCCGGCTTACATATTCTTCTGAAAGGCCCGTTATCTTTACAATGTATATCCCCCTGGCTAAATTTGCCGATACAGTGATGCTGGTTTCGTCGAAAGATTCTGTTTGAAATAACAGGGTTCCGGTAAGGGAATATATCTGTATCGTTTTTAGGGTAAAGGATGCGTTAACCGTAAAATTACCAGAATTGCAAGGATTTGGATACAGGGTATAATCCGCACCGGTTTCATTATTCTTTATCCCGTCTGGCAGCGTGCCTTCCCGGTTATAAATATGACTTAGAATATTATGACCTGAATGAAGTGTATACAATCGATTCCCATCCCCGCCAAGTTCCGGAAACTCTGCAGTACCCCAGTTTGAATTTATCCGGGCTTTGTATTCAATGGATTCATTTGTTGTAAAACCAAATGCAGTAAATTGATATATTCCGTCGTTGTTGGCATCGTATATTGGAATTCCTCCATTCCATGAGTTGAATGTTCCGGCAACATCAACAAAATCAATTGATGGCCAAAAATTACCCTGCAAAATTTCATTATTCATATTGAACCTGAAGGTGATAAATGCCACATCCTTTGAATTATTGTCACCAAAGGGAGTAATAATCGACTGAGAAACCATTTGGCCCGACGAATTTATCCCGCTTGAAATATTTGGTTCCTGCACAGAATACGAAATTGTATGCAAAGGTGCAAAGTTCCTTTCGTACGTATCGTAAATTCCAATCGACTCACCACCGGCACTTAATTTAAAGCCTGCATGATCCTGACCCTGATCTGTATCATCATCGGCCCAGATAATATAATACCCGCCAGGTTCTATTGTATGATTTGGTAATTTAAATTTCATGGGATCGGTGAAATCGTCAGTCAGGTACTTCCCGGCCAGACTCACCGCCGTATTGCTGATGTTTTTAATTTCTATCCAGTCTTCCTTCTGACCATAATTATCGACAATGGTATTGCTGTTACCCGCCATAAATTCATTAATTATCAGGGATGAATCTGTTAATCCTATGCTTACTGAATACTCTCCAAAGACAGGCTCACGGCTTGTGTTATTACTCGCGTCGCTTGCTTCAATATAATATTTAATGGATCCGGGAGTTAATACTGAAGGTATTTCAGCAATAAATTTATTCACTGAATTTTTTTGTAATGTCAATCCGGTTAAGTCACCTCCGTTTACTGTGTAATACAGTATTCCTGTGGGATTGGCCTCATCATCAGTAATGTTTAATGCTACAATCAGGGGTTTGGTAAGCTCCGGAGTGCTGTGGTAGACATTTTCAATAATCGGAGCGATAGGATTTAATACCAATTGCTGGTTGATACTGTTAATACGGTTAGTTATATGCGGTTTTAAGCCATATTTTACGTGATTTCCCAGTGGAGAGGAAAACGACAAATCATAATCAGCATATGTCCATCCGTAATCAAGCACCCTGTATTCATCCAATGCTGCGGACGCATTTATTTTGGATTTTATTTCATCGATTTCAGGAAATATTTTTGCTGTGGAAGCATATCTTGTTATAAGTTCATGTAAAAAAAAGGAATAGCGATCCTTGTAAACCTGGTTTCCAAGGATTTTGGACGTCAGGGGCCTGGCTTCATTGAGGTTCCACCAACTGTATATGTTACGGTTTGCCCAATCGATATTAAACCAGTCGATTCCAAATGTATTGTCTACATCGTATGGAATAAACTCAAATTTTCCTGTAGCCAGATTATTGAACAGGTAAAAGTTATTTTTATTGAAAGAGTATCCATCCCAATGACTGGTAAAAACCTCTACCGCTAAATACCGGAGAAAGCTGTTAACGTTAAATATAGGTTCAATATTTGCCGGCAGAGTTGATGAAACGGAGTTATGAAGTTTGCTTATCAGGTTTATTAAATCAGAATAATCGTCCTGTACAAGATTATTTTTTAAGATGTAATTATTAATTCTGTAATCTTCTTTATCATTACCCAGATATGTCATACTTGCAGGGTAAGTGCATTTGTAGAGGTTTCCAATTTTATTGCCGTAACGGTTTTCAGTAAATTCCTCATCAATATGTTCCACATTTACATAGAGTCCATAATAACGATTATTTATATACAGCTCCACATAATTGCATCTTGATCCTACAACCTCCATCTGTTTGAAAAGATCCCAGCTTAATTTGCTTCTGATAATAGAGGGATCATTATGCTCACCGTTTAAATTCATTTTTTCGAGACCATAGAATTTTCTGCCGGATGAAAAGGTATTAAATGAAATTTTAAATGACTTTTTCCCTGAATACCTCGATGTATTTCCCCGTAACCTGAAACCTGCGTCAGGTATAGTATCCGAAAGATTTCCTGCAGAAAAAATAAACAGGACCCTGAATTCCCTGTCAGATTCTATATTATCGTAAATCCACTGCAGGCTATCCTCACTGATAAAAATATCAACCCGGGGAAGGATATCATTGCGGAAAACCCCTCCGTCATCAGTAAAAAATGGTTGTGAAAAAGCGTTTCCGTTGATTATCAGAAAAAACAGATAAAGTGCGAAAAGTCGAAATATAGTATTCATGACAGCAGCATATCCAAATTATTTTTCCTAAGGTACTGAAATATCATCAGTTATAAATTCCGAACCGGAAATCAATTGTATAACATCTGATTGCAATAATTGTGCGATTTTATACTCTTTTCTGATATTAGAATTTTTTCCCATTTTCCATGTTCCTTATTTAACAATCATTTATACTGATATCATTTTCCTGTATTGTTTTTTTTAATACTTTTATCTCCCACGAAATCAAAACACTAAATCCATGAAATCATTGAAAAAATCAATTCTTTTTCTGACGCTTGTTCTGTCAGTAATCCTTGTCTCCTGTACAGGCAAACCAAAAGAGGAAGCCGCCTCCAATGTTAAGCATTTCCGGCACATTCAATTCAGTGAAACTCCCTACGACCTTACAAAAGGAATTTATCCCCTTACTGCTGAAGAGGCTAAAACTATAAATAATTATACATTTACTTATAACGAGAGTGGAAAACCCGTAAGTATAGTTTATATGCGCGGGGATCAGGTACTTCCCGGAGCCGAAAAAGTTGAGATCAGCTACACCGACTCCACAGAAATTCATCATTTCTTTGATAAAGATGGACAGCCGGCAAAGTCTGATGGTGTTTCTGCCTTTGTTTATAAACTCGATGAAAACGGAAACCGCGTCGGATTAAGCTTTCTTGATAAAGACGGAAATGTAAGCTCGAACCGTAATAAAGTTGCGTATTATATCTGGAAAGTTCTTCCCGATGGTATGGTTCAGGAAAAACGCTACAATTCTGAGAATGTAGAAGTTATTATGAACGAATTCTGTCCATTCTTTGAATTGCGTTTCAGCTATGACCAGAACGGTTATTGCACCCGTATGGCCAACTACATGGCCGATACACTCTACGATTGTACAGCCGAGAATTGCGGTGAAGTAGGTGTTTCCTATTTCGCGTTTGAAAACAATGCAATGGGTGCGTTAACTAAGTTTTCTGTTTTTAATTCCCACGGCCAGATGTCTAATCTTTTCTGGGGATGGTCGAAATTCGAAAATAAAGTGGATGAAAACGGCTATACGATTGAATCATTTTTCTGGGATCAGGACAATGAACCTCTTGCCGGAAAGGCCAATCCTCTTACTGTAAACAAGTATGATGAACACGGTTCGCTTGTGGAAAGACAGTTTATGGATAAAGACCGGAACCTCGTTTTGCGTGAAGGTCCGAATGCAGCAGTAATCAAATACAGCTACGACGAAAAGGGTTTGCCCGTCGATACAACCTACTTCGATGCCGCATTGGCTGAAGTAATAAAATAAGCATATAGTTTAATACCGGAGCAAAGCTTTTCGTCTAAAAGAATGAAAAGCTTTGTTCTGTTTTATGCCCTATTAAGATATTAGTGATGTTCTATATTCCAACACAATGACAAAAGCAATTTCTTTTTTAACTCTGATTCTCTTCCTCGCGGTTTCCTGCAAACCGGGGACAAATAACCAGGCTCCGGCTTCTGAATCTCTGCCGGTTGTAAAAACCGAAACGGACCTTCTTGTTGAGTATCTCGCCAGTTCAGGTGATTATGTGAACAGCCGTCAGTTTCCTTCCATGATAAAAGCACCAACTGTGCTTGCCGCTCTCGATAGTGCAAGTTATGTGATTGATATCCGGAGTGAGGAATCTTTTGCAAAGGGACATATTAAAGCTGCTGTAAATGTTCAGTTTAGCGATTTACCGGCTTATTTTGAATCGGGAATAAAACCCTATGAGTTTGATAAAATAATTATCGTTTGCTATCATGGTCAGCGATCAAGCTATGCTACCATGCTGCTCCGGCTTATGGGGTATGGTAATGTATATTCGTTGCGGTGGGGAATGGCGGCATGGAATCCCAAACTGGCCGGAGACCAGCCTTGGCCGGCGATAATTGGTTCAGCATATTCCTCCCAACTCGAAACAACTGACAATGCAGCACCTGCAGCCGGAAATTATCCTGTACTTCAAACCGGAAAAACTTCAGGGGAGGAGATTTTCAAAGAAAGAATCAGCACTATTTTTGCTCAGGGATTTAAGGAATTTACCGTTTCTGCAGAGGATGTTTTTGCAAATCCCGACAGCTTTTATATCATTAATTATGAACGAAAGGATAAGTACGAATTTGGCCATATTCCCGGCGCCGTTCGTTACAAACCCGGGGCTACCCTTGGAATCGAAAGTGAGATGAAAACCATTCCTGCCGGCAAAGATGTAGTGGTGTATTGTGCCACCGGTCATAACTCAGCATTTGTTGTTGCTTACCTCCGCTTGCTTGGTTACAAGGCGCATTCACTGAGGTTTGGTAACAATGCTTTTATGCACGACAAAATGGTTCAGGAAAAGACACGTCTTTCATGGGAGGCATTTTCGGAAGGAGAGTTTGTTAAGGATTATCCCTTCACCAAATAGGATTCTGAGAATTGTTTATTCACATCCTCCGACAAGTTCTTTATCTCTTACCTGTTTGGCAGCAAAGAATCCCGCTTTAAGACTGTCGGGCATAGCATTCCACTGAACATAAAGCCTGCGGGCTTTATAGCGTTTTTCGAACAGGGCATTTTGTTCTGCGGAAATCGTTTCGCCTTCAAATTCTGAGTTCATCACGATGCTGTCCCATGCAGCGAGTCCGCCGCCAAGGATATATAAATTGTTGATCCCTTTCTGTGAGCAAAGAATCCATGCCTGGGAAGATAGCAATTCATCATCGGAGTAAAAAACGGTTTTCAGAGAATCATTTTCAAAAAGCGATTCATATTTACTCTCAAGTATTTCTGAAAGCGGGATGTTTATGGCACCGGGGATGCTGGCTTTTTTGTATCTGTCAGGGTTTCTGACATCAACAGACTGAATGCCTGCTTCATTTACAAGGATTTCTGCCATGCCATCTGCGGGGAGGAGATGGACTCCGCTGGATAATCGTGTAAGAATTTCTTCAGGAGGGATTGTAGTTGAATTTTTTCCTCCAAACGACATAATTACTGATATTAATCCCAGGACGATTAATACTATTGAAAATTTGTAACGAAAATTCATCTGATTTACATTTTAAATTTCTGAACTGATATCGGGTCGTGCAAATCGTTTCTCTGCTTTTTCTGCCAGCCAGAACATTCCCACTGCTGCCAGAATTACAAGGAAAATAAATAAGCCATCGCTGATCCCGAATGTTTCAGGTAAAGTAACCGGTCCTTTATAACCTGCAAGAAACAGATTCTCCAGTAATGGATAAAACTCCGCGAATAAAAATGCTCCAAAAAACCCGCCCAGTATGTAAAACAGAGCATCTATTTTTCCAATAGACAATGCGCTGATCCCAGTACCCGGACAAAAACCACCCATTACGAAACCGGCTCCCATGATTACGCCCCCCACGATGGCCGCATAAACATAATAATGATTTACATAAACCTGCTTCATGTCGAGCAAGCCAAAATACTGCAGAAATTGTGTTCCCAGCATTGCTACAATGGCAGCGGTAAAGAATACTTTTAAAACGGTAGTGTCGTAACCATAGAACATCCCGGCAAGCTTTCTGCTTGATGAAAACCCGGCTTGTTCAAGAGCAAAGCCAAATCCGATTCCGATTATAAGTGCTGCCAGAAAACCGAGCAGGGGAGATGCATTTGTGATTTCGATGAAGGGGGACATATTTTTATTTTTTAAATGGCTGTTTAAATCCAATTCTTCCGGAAGAACCAGGCAAAAGCATAGGCCGAACCAAAAATGGCCATCATTGTTACAAATCCTGCAGTTGAGAGTACGGCCATACCTGAAAGCGCTGCTCCGCTTGTGCATCCGCGGGCAAGTTGTGCACCGAAAACAAAAAAGGTTCCTCCCAGAAAGGCGAACAGAAGTCGACGGGATGATGAGACGTGGGCCGGTTTTTCAATTTTCAGTTTTAATCTTCCCGAATATAATCCCGATAAAAACCCCCCGATCAGAAGCCCTAGAATTTCATAAACAAGCCAGTTATTGAGGGGTTTAGCTCCTCCCTCGAAATATTTCCCGAAATACAGGGATTGGGAGGCATGATCAGGACTAAGCGCTCCGACTATGGAAACCACACAGTATTTGATACCTCCGCTTGCACCAAGACCTCTTCCGGAAAAGTATATTGCAGATAGTAATACCAAACCCAGCATCACTCCTGCAAGGTATGGGTTCATATAATTTCGTTTTTTCATGGAATGCATTTTCACCAAATTTCGTTTAAAATCTCTAATAAATAAAAAGTTAAGAAAAATTTAACAGATGAGAGGAAAGCTTCAAAATAAAAAAGAGGCTGTCTAATAAGTGATGCTTAAAATTGATTTTTATACTGTTTGTAAGTTAATCCTGCAAAAGAGAGATAAATTGGTACAAAGTAAAAAAATTAACTCTGTGGTTCTCTGTGCATACTCTGTGAACTCTGTGCAACAAAATTATTACACAGAGTTCACAGAGAAGACACGGAGTATGCACAGAGGATAAAATGAGAATCTCACACAATGAACCAGCAAGATTATTTATAAAGTACTTTCAATCGGTTAGTAATAATCCTTTGATTATTCATTTTGAGACACCCACCTCCCAGAGAAAAATGCACTGATCATTTGACCTCTTCAATGCAGAATATTTTTACAGGAATGGAGGGA
>CAYOLQ010000041.1:5200-19525 GCA_964404825.1 uncultured Chitinophaga sp. | reverse complement strand
ATGCACTGATCATTTGACCTCTTCAATGCAGAATATTTTTACAGGAATGGAGGGACCGGGGTAAGCCAGACACATAACGATTCCTGAGTAATCATGGTCAGAATTGTCGATTTTGGCTCCAATTAAGTATTTTTTACCTTCCACAGGAACGAAATCAACGAGAGTTTCGCTTACACTTACCGGCTGGAGAAACTTTGTATAATGAAAGTCGGGAATACCGGCACTTATACTATCGTCCAATGCAAACCAGGTACTTCCGTAAAGTCCCCAGCCACACATTGCCACTCTGGCTGTAACGGTAAGATTACATATTTCACTTTCTTCAAAACCGAATTCGTATTTGTTCCCTTCAAATACCGATGAATCGCTACTATCCCAACCGCTAAAGCCCCCTATGGCAACTTCACCGGCTCCTGCGCCTGCATAAAGACTGTCGAGCGGAAAAGAGATTGTTTCGGTAATATATGCTTCACAATTATCTCCGTTAGCATCATGAGTAATCAGAATGTTTATTCCCGGGGGATTCGAAAGGGAAATTGTTTCGTCCCAGATAATTTCAAATGAATGTGGCTGGCATCCGCCGGAATAGGATACGGTGATTTCAACTTTATCTCCGTTGATAACAATTTCGCCCAGTTCGAAAGGATCGCTGTTTTCTGCAGAGGGATTTGATTTAACGTCAATATATCTGGAGGGACTCTTCGTAAGCATTACTCCGGACACATTATCGTTGGTGTCATTTTTCCCTTTATCGCATGATACTGCCAGTATTACAAGCAAAGAAATCAGTATTGGAATGTATTTTTTCATAACCGTAGATTTATTATTTATATGTTTCAAAGATGAGATTGAATCAGAAAGGGTTGCGTTATAGCATTTGAATTTCGTAAATTGTTGCCGTAAAGTTAATCAGTTTAATAACCGAAAGTGATGCAATCCTATCAGGTTACAAAAATTAAAAAAAGCATTTTCAACCGAAGGAAAATGCAATACGATGTGTTCTGGAAAAATTCTCCGGCACTTACACATTTTTTCTATCCCTGGAATTCAGAAGCACCTCCGGCAACTATTTTCAGAGCGTTGCACGACAGTAAATACCTGTTTTTCAGGTTTGATGTTATTGATTCGGATATTCATGCAACCAAGGGATCGAATGATAAAATGGCAGCGCTTACATCAGACAGGGTTGAGATTTTTTTCAGATCAGATAGTTCGATGGAAGTGTATTACGGACTTGAAATGGATCCTCTGGGCAGAGTTCTGGATTACAAGGCGGAATTTTACCGTAAATTTGATTTTAACTGGACCTGGAAAGGTCTGGAAATCCATTCTGCATTTACTCTGAACGGCTATCGGGTTATCGGATGTATTTCTCAGGATTCGTTGCGAAAACTTGATCTTTTGAAGGAGTATAAACTCGAGTGCGGCTTATTCCGGGGAAAATGTCTGAGTGAGTCTGTATTTAAATGGATAAGCTGGGTTAAACCTGAATCAGAACAGCCGGATTTCCATATTCCATCGGCGTTTGGGGAGTTGGTGCTGGGAACGTAGTTTTTTTTATTGTGCACAATTACTATATTTATCTTCAAATAAAATCTGAACCTGTTCCTCATGCCTGAGAACCAAAATGTTATTCAATACCATGATCTTAAGGTTGATGTTGAAAGAGTTCCCGGAAATGATCTGCTTGAACATTTAGAATTAAATGTTTTAGGATCTCCCGGAGGACTCAGGTATAAACATACTCAGACGAAGCAGAAACTTCAGAAACTGGGAGAATCTTATTTCCTTCTTCTGAGAAAAAGCGGACGAATGCTTGGATCCGTTGGATTGTGTTACCGCCATACCGTTTTTGGCGAAAAGTCATACACATCATGGTATATCCGTTATTTCGCCATCAGGGCTCCCATGAAATCAATGAAACCAAAGTCCGGTAAACAAATGGAACAGTCGTCCAGAGGTTTTTCACTCCTTCGCAAAACCGCGGATCCCTATCTGAATAATCCCGGCGAACACCTGAAAAATATTCCCTCCGGCACCGAAAAATCACTGGTTTATGCATACATAGAAAAGGAGAATTTTCAGTCGGTACAATTTGCAGTGCAGAATAATTTCGAGACCATACGCAAATTTGCAACATTCATTTTCAGCCGGTTTTCTCCCAAAATGAACCCGAATGTGTTTTCTCTCAAACCCGACGAAAAGGAAGAGATACGGGAACTTCTGAGAGTATTTTATAAGGATCATACACTTTATATGGATCGGAATCTTTTTTACAGGGATGATTATATTGTGTACAGGGAAAACGGGATTATAGTGGCTGGAATGCAGGCAAATCCCGACGGATGGAAAATTTTGGATATGGGCGGAAAATACGGAGGCTTATTGGTAAAGATTATCCCCTTTATTCCTATTGTTCGCACGATTTTTAATCCTTCTGAATTAAAATTTGTAGCAGGAGATTATATTTTCTGGAAACCCGGTTATGAATATGCAATTCAGAGTCTTTTTGAATCCGCCTGCGCTATTCATAAGTCAAAAATTGTGATGACCTGGTCAGATACAGACAGCAAACTCCTGAAAACTCTTGATACTAGCGTTAATCAGGGAGCGATAGGAAAAATGATCGGAAGGGTAGAGGTAGATGTAAGAGTAAAATTCAATGCCTATGAACCCGGGGAAAAAGAGGTGTTTTACAGGAACCCGGCGTTTATTTCAGCCTTTGATTCAACTTAGTCTGCCGGTAAGACCACGGTCATCCGGTGCGCGTAATAGCTTACACATAAAGACATATGAAAAACATATGAAAATCAAAACATCAATTCCCGGTTTCGAAATCCGCAAAGCTGAAAAACAGGATGCCGGACTTATTCTTGAATTCATTAAAGCACTGGCTCAGTATGAAAAACTATCGGACATGGTGGTGGCATCCATTGAGGATATTGAGAAAAACTTATTTTCAGAAAAACCGGTTGCTGAAGTTGTTTTTGGGGAATACAAGGGACAGGCTGTTGGCTTTGCTTTGTATTTCTATAATTATTCGACATTTCTGGGGAAACCCGGAATTTACCTAGAGGATTTGTTCGTGCTCGAATCGATGCGGGGTAAGGGTTTCGGGAAGGAGCTTTTAAAGTATCTCGCAAAACTCGCAGTGGATAAGGATTGCGGAAGGTTTGAATGGACAGTGCTTGACTGGAATACCCCTTCCATTGAGTTTTATTTATCGCTGGGCGCTGAAATAAAGAAAGAATGGTTACTGAACCGATTGACAGGAGACGCGCTTTTTAAACTGGCTGAAGAATTTCAAACGGATCCCAATAAATATTAAATTCCTCACACTTTGCTTTCCTTCCGTTTTAACATGTTAATCGGAGTATTATCGGCCAAACAGTTAATAAGATTTAATAATCTTTTATATCGCTGTATGGATATCTCGTTGCAGTGCTTTAAATTTGATACTATATTAATTTCTACCTAATGAAATGGACTTCATCAGATATCCCTAATCTTAGCGGGAAAATTGCACTTGTTACCGGAGCAAATTCAGGACTTGGTTATTACACCTCTCTCGAACTGGCGCGCAAAGGAGCTCACGTGGTTATGGCAGCCCGAAATAAGGAAAAGGGTCTTGCTGCACTGGAAAAAATACGTTCGGAAATTCCTAATGCCGACCTTCAGTTTATGAAGCTGGATTTGGCTAACATTGAAGTAATAAAGCATTTCGCGGATAGTTTTATCGAAGAATACGAAAAACTCGACATTCTGATAAACAATGCCGGTGTAATGGCAATTCCCCTGCTCCGTACCGTTCAGGGATTTGAGATGCAGTTTGGTACAAATCATCTCGGGCATTTTGCACTTACAGGTTTGCTGTTCGATTTTCTCAATAAAACACCGGGTTCAAGAATTGTAAATGTATCAAGCCTTATGCATAAGTTCGGCAAGATAAACTTCGATGATCTGAACTCAGAGAAATCTTATTCCAAATGGTCAGCCTATAGGCAGAGCAAACTGGCAAATTTATTATTTACACTGGAACTGGACCGGCGCGCCAGACTGGCAGGCAAGCAAGTCAGCGTAATGGCTTCACATCCGGGGTATGCATCAACCAATCTTCAGACACGGGGAGGAGAATTGGAGGGTTCAAAAGCCAATGTTGCCATGAATAACCTGATGAATAAATTAATTGCCCAGCCGGCATGGAAAGGTGCCCTGCCCTCATTATATGCTGCAACCTCGCAAAATGCAGTAAGCGGTAAATACTACGGACCTTCCGGTCTTGGTTCTGTTCGGGGATATCCCCGGGAAGAAAAGATAAACCCAAAACTTACAAGTCCTGATGTTGCACGTCGGTTATGGGAAGAGTCGGAAAGGCTTACAGGAATTAAGTTTTCCGTTTAGCGGCAACTATAGTGAGGCGAATTGAATCCGGGCGTGTGAGTTTTGAAGTTCAAAATCACAGATCAATCCCAAACTAAGGCCAGAATCATTTTCATCACTGGATTATTTCACCATTCTTTATTTTCCTTCTTCCGTTGTGTAAAACAGTTTTCCATTTACGGTCTCCCAACTTTTTTATACTTTTACCCCTATGCCTTCTGTAAAATCAATAATCTCAGGTTTGTCTTCCGGCTTATCAGGAAGGAATCTGCTATCTCTTTGGGCAGACCTTAAAGAAGCCATTGGGGGTACAGAGAAAGATTTTACCCGGATCAAATTGGGTAAAGCAATCTTTCTTTTGTCCGTACCTATGGTTCTTGAGATGATTATGGAATCGGTTTTTGCCATTGTGGATATTCTGTTTGTTGCAAAGCTGGGAGCCGATGCTATTGCTACCGTAGGCATAACGGAATCCTTAATGACAATGGTTTACGCTATCGGATTCGGACTAAGTATTGCAACAACCGCTATCGTTTCGCGCAGAATAGGAGAGCACAACCCCGAAAGTGCTTCAAAAAGTGCATTTCAGGCAATTCTTGCAGGTATTGTAATCTCATTGTTAATTGCAGTTCCCGGAGTTATTTATTCAAAGGAACTGCTTGCACTCATGGGCGCTTCCGACTCAATAATCGAGACCGGCTATATGTATCCGGTAATTATGATTGGCGGAAACAGCGTAATAATGTTGCTTTTCATCATCAATGCAATTTTCCGCAGTTCGGGCGATGCAGCTCTTGCTCTACGGGTGATGGTTGTAGCCAATATTTTAAATATTATCCTTGATCCCTGCTTTATTTTTGGCTGGGGTCCGTTCCCTGAACTTGGCGTAATGGGAGCAGCCGTTGCAACCAACATTGGGAGGGGAGTAGCAGTTATTTATCAGTTTTATATTCTTTTCAGGGGAAAACACAGGATAAAACTTGCACTCCGGCATATGAAGTTCTCCCTCGAAATACTAACGAAATTACTAAAGCTTTCCATCGGCGGAATTTTTCAGAATATCATTGCCACATCAAGCTGGATATTTCTGGTTCGTATCATCAGCGGCTTTGGCACTGATGCCGTGGCAGGTTATTTTATAGGGATCAGAATATTGATTTTTACACTTCTTCCTTCATGGGGTCTTGCCAATGCCGCAGGAACATTAGTGGGACAGAATCTTGGCGCAAAGGAGCCCGAAAGAGCCCACAGGGCTGTTATGGCTGCGGCCTGGTTTAACATGATTTTACTGGGAATGGTTGCTGTAGTTTTTATCTGGAACCCTGGTTATTTTATCTCCCTCTTTACAAAAGAAGCAGAAGTTGTTAAGGCAGGAATAATCTGTCTGCGGACAATAAGTTACGGCTACATATTTTATGCCATGGGAATGGTTATGATGCAGGCCTTTAACGGAGCAGGGGATACCCGTACGCCAACATACATCAACCTGATGGCATTCTGGGCTATTGAGATCCCTCTAGCATATTTTCTGTCGAATATTCCGGGAGTGGAGGAAAAGGGAGTGTATCTGGCAATAATTATAGCAGAAACCATTCTTTCACTTATAGCTTTCTACCTTTTCAGAAAGGGTCACTGGAAAAAAAGGGTGGTGTAATAGTTCTCACTTTTCCTTCTCTTTTTTCTTCTTTTTCTTTTTTTCTGAAACGTGTTTATCCGAAGTAACAGTAGTTTTTTTCTTTTTAAGCTTAGTTTGTGCCTTACTACTCATTTGCAAATTAAGAGAGTTTATTATTACATCGTGAACAGAATCTTTACGGCTTACATGTCCGAGCAAATGCTCAATGTCTTCAAACCTCAGAATATCGCGTACTTCAGAATGTGCATCAGCCACTTTAAATGTTACTCCCCGTTTCTCAAGGTCGAGATATAATCTTTTAATTAACCGGGCACCGCTCGAATCCACATAAGCAGATGTGCTCAAATCAAAAATTACAAGCCTCAGTTTGTTTCCTTTTGTAAGTATTTTGGACCAGACGGTTTGGTAAACAGTTCCCACATTAAAATAAAGTAAGGGTGACTCAACCCTGAATAACAGAATATGATGAAGTGTCTCATTATCGGGATGGCGTTGTATATCGGTGTACCTGTTTGTTCCCGGGATCCTCCCCAAAAAAGCTACATGGGGTGTGGATACAATTCTGATGATTAAAATGAGGGAACCCAATGCTGCAATAATAACTCCGTCAAGAATCCCGAAAATTATGACGCTCAGAAACGCGATGCAGGCAACAATAAAATCAAAATGATTTACTTTTCGTAAGCGATTAAACTCTTTTATATCAACAAGTCCCCTTATAGCTACAAGTACCACTGAAGCGAGAATAACCACCGGTAAATTCTTTAATAATCCCGTTAAAAAAAGAAGACTCAAAGCAATTGTTGCAGATGCTACGATTAAGGAAACGGGTGTTTTAGCACCGGCTTTTTCATTAATTACGGATTGTGACAATCCCCCGCTTACAGGATATCCGTTTCCGAGTGAAGTGGCCAGATTCGCTGCTCCCAGTGCCAGTAATTCCTGGTGAGAATCAATATCGTACCCGTGTTCCTGAGCCAGTGCCTTAGCCGCTGAAACACTTTCGATGTATGCAAGCAAAAAACAGGCAAATGTAAGCGGAAGAACGTGCTGAACATCAATCATATTGAATGCGGGAAAATGAAGCCGGGGTAGGCCTGCCGGAATATCTCCAACAGTTATAAACCCGATACTGCTCAAAGAACTAATTGAAATAACAATAATTGAAAGTGCTACAACTATTATCTTTACCGGTTTTCCGGGGAAATATTTTTCTCCGTAATAAATCATAATTATAGCAGTTACTCCAAAAAGCAAAACAGCAATATTGGCATTAGGAAGCTGTTGAATAATAGTAATTAAGCGTTCGATCGAAGTATGTCCCCGGCCCTGCACTCCCAGCAATACCGGAATCTGTGTTATTGCAATAGCCACCGCAGCACCTGCTCTGAATCCAAGCAGAACTGTTTCACTGATAAAATTAATTATACTGCTCAGTTTTAAAATGTATGCAATGAGACTCATTCCGGCAAGCAGCATTGCCGTAAGAGAAGACAAATCAACCCAACGCTGCACATCACCGTTGGCAAAGCCGGCCAGGCTCACGCCGATAATCAGGGAGATGGCCGATGTAGGGCCAACTGCAAGTTGTTTTCCGGTTCCAAGGAATGCATAAAAGATGCCGCCGATTAAGTAACCGTATATTCCGAACTGTGGAGGCAATCCGGCAAGAGTGGCATAGGCCATCGAAACAGGGATAGCGTAGGCGGCAAGTGTCATGCCGGCCAATACATCCGCTCCGAAAAGTTTAGAATTGTAATCCGAAATCCATTTTGTTGCCGGAATAAACTTTTTCAATGCTGCAATTTTCATTCTGAAAAAGAAATTGGAGATTTTACATTACAAATGTCTTCGATTTAAGATTCAGGACCAGTTAGTAATGCAATATACCATTTTTTTCTAATCAGAATTTTGTGCAGGAATTATTTTACAACCTGACAATTTTCCTGGTTATTGTTTCACCTGTATCCATCGTTACCTTAATAAAATAGAGTCCTTTTGCAGAAGGCATCAGAACGGAACACCTGTTTTTTATGGGTTCATGATGTATCAGGCTCTTGCCGGTCATATCAAAGATCTCGATTTTTGATACAATGTTTTCAGCCTGGATCTGCAATTCGTTATAAACAGGGTTGGGGTAAAGTGATATTTTTTGTTCCGGCTGGTTTTTGACGGAAATATTAAAATCCATTGTTATAAAAACTTTTGCTTCAGTGCAATTCACCGGATCATTGGTATAGCATACTCTATAGATAATGGTATCGCGGATAATTCCTCCGATTGTACCTGTCATTTCGTATTTCAGACTCATGTCCGTTTCAATACTTACAGTTCCTGATTCCGGTTGACGAACGATGGATACAACAATATTTACCGGTACTGTGTCATTTTCAAGAACATTCATATTCAGAAGACTTTGCTGGTAAACGTGAAATGTGTCGTTCAGGCTCGTGAGTGGTTTGTATAAGGGGTCACTGAAAAAGGAATGAAATACCTTACTGGAACCTGACATGGAATTTCCCTGTAAATCCTTAACTCCTGTAACAGTCAGGGTGTAATCAATTGCCTGCATTCCGGTGACAAGAAGCAATACTTTTGTGCCACCGTACAAATAAGCTCCGACAATATTTATTCCGCTCGTGAGGGAATAATTAGCAATATTTTCCGCTGTCGTTTTGTCAATTTTTTCGTTGAAACTTACCTCTATCCAGTCTTTATCATTTACAATCACAGTCCCAATTATCGGAGCCTGATTGTCAAAACCTGCTTTGATATCAGAAATGTCGTTAATAAGGAGTTGATATACACCTCCATACTGACTTATAACACCTGTTACATCCACACTTCCTGAGGGTAAAAGTTTACCGCTGATCCTTGAATTATAACGGGCGTATACTATCATTGAACTGCTGCCGTCGGTAAAGCTTAAGTTTGTGGAAACTGAAAGTGGTATAATCTTATCGCCGTCAAGGAAGGTCACGTTTTGAAATTTCACCAGCATACCTTCATAACTTTCATTCACCTGACTGATGCTTAGCACTTTTGGTTCCTGTTTTCTGCTTTGCCCGTAGTTGTAGAAATAACTTAGCTTATCAATTTCGGTTAAAGTATTGTATTCTGAAACGTTACCGGTTACCACAACTGAATCGCCTATTCTTCCTCTCCTGATGTCGAATACGCACATTCCGGAATACGGGTCATTAGACGATTGGATATAGTAAGTGTTGTCCAGATTTGCTGTTACAATGCCGGCCACTGTTACAGTTGTCCCTACAATTGGTGAAGAAGCCCCTGTTCCCTGAACCGTTGCAACCGGAGTTATTGTGCGGGCTGCCGGAAGCCTGTAATTTCCTGCAGAAATGCCTGAGTTTGACCCGTCGGAGGCAACAATTTTGTAATATACATAAGAGTATGCCGGAAATACAGTAAAATCAATTATTCCGGTCCACAAATTACCGGTCCGGGTCATTGTGGCGCTGTAGGTTTCAGAATCATATGCATTTCCATAGAAAAGTGTGGCAGAACTTATATCTCCTGCTGAAGATGTGATAGTTGCAGAAATGGATGCCGTTTCAGTAATAGTTGGGATCTCAGGTTCCATAGCTGCTGTTCCGATACTAATTGCAGGAGCGGATACATTTCCCCAGATCATGTTGGCAAAATCCGGATTATCGATAAATGGATTCCTGTTTCTCTGGGCTTCAAAGACGCGTTCGTTTCTTCTTCTTTCATTAGGGGTAGGGGGAAAATCGTTGTTCCACTGAAGCAATGTGGAAAGTTTCCCGAATTCAGGCTTGGGGTAATTGTTAACCTGATTGATCATCTCCAGGTCTATCTCATTTCCGGTACCTTCGTACCTTACTGCCATATAAAAAAGTGTGCGCGCTACCTCACCTTTAGCTGCATCCTGTGGTTCGAACTGTGTACTTGTGTAATATGAATTGGCTTCAGCAATATAACTTGCTCCCGGAACACCTGAGCATTCATCAAAATCATAATTGGAGCGGGTAATATTCACACTTGCATCGGAAGGATGCAGGTTAAAAGCATCACCGTCCATGGGACGGACATCAGCAAAAGTACCATGCGATTTTGCCCACACATGTTCTCTGTTAAAGTCATTAGAACCTGTTCCCCAGCTCGTGTTTGGCTGTGAGCGACGGGTGTAAATGCAAATCAGGTTGTTTTCGTTAGCGGGATCTGAATCTGCGTAATTCAGAATGTATTTTGCGTCGCTATAACTGAAATCGACATGAGCTTTTATTATCTCATGCAATGCCGACTTAAGCTCTGTTCCTGTTTTCCCTTCAATCCCATTATAATATCCGGGGACTTGTGCACTTAGTCCGTAAAAACTCATAATCAGAAATACAGATACTAACTTTGAAATTTTAATCATTTTGTGGTTTTTTCATTGAGTTTTCAGGCTCTGATAATAATAGCTTTATACTAATCGATAATCTCTTCCTTTCAATCTAAAACTGATACTGCATCGACACAACAAAACGTCGGCCTAATCCAAAGAACACGGCCGAAGAACGGGCGTTAAATTCATTAAAAACCTGGCCGTTAAATGGATCGTTGTTTTGTGCTGTTGCAATGTATGAGGTATTCAGAAGGTTCAATACGTTTAATCTGAACTGAAGCGCGTCCTGTTTAATCTTTAGTTTATACCCGGCGCTGAAATCAACAAGCACGTAGGATGGAACTTCCCAGGAATCTCTTGGACTTCCATGTTCTCCGGTTATATCATCATACCATTCGTATGATGCAGGCGAGCCGTTAAGTGAAATAGGATCAAATTCAGAATAGTATTTTCCAAAATAGGTTACCGACGATTTGAAATACAAATCTTTTATGGGCTCGTACCGTATTTCAGCCCCGTATTGGGTTTGAGCAGAGTTTCCGACATGAACACCGGTTGCATCAAAAAACTGTGTTTTTACAAGGTTTTTCTGGTCGTCATAAATCCTGATTGTATCTGAGGAATTCCATCTCCAGTCCCCCAGAGAAATTAAGCCCTGAAAATCTATTTGTTGCGAAATCTTATAAATGAAGTCAAGTTCAATACCTTTATGCAAGGCGTTCATCCCGTTGATATTCACCGATTGCTCCTCAAATTCCCCGGGAGAGGTTTCTACTGACACTTTTGACCCGGAATCAACCGGCTTGTTTTCCCAGATTGTATAGTAGGTATTCAGATTTGCTGAAAATGACTGACTTGTATAGCTGCCGCCAATTTCAATTGCTTTTACAAGCTCATTTTTAATTTCCCTGAAAACACTGTTATCAAAATCGTAGACGTTATTAAACCTTGGAGCCTTGCTGAGATATCCCAGATTAAAGAATCCGTTAAAATGCTCGGTCAGGTTATAGTTAACACCACCTTTTGCCGTTATACCTGTGAAATTATTCCAATCAGTTTCTCCCGCTTTAATACTGCTTTTAAGTCCGTAAAAGTGATCAATCTGCTTGTAACTGCTTATTGCAGTCGTAACATTTACAAATGAAGAAATTTTACTTTTTGAATACTCTGCCTGAAAAAAGATTCCTCCCCAGCGCACTAATCCATCGGTATAATAGTTTGTTTTATCCCCTTCACGTAGCATAAAGTCTTTCAGGGGATTCGGTTGTGTCCAGTCAACTGATGTATAATCAATAAAATCAGATGGACTACCAACATAATCACCTCCCAGGAGATCATAGACTTTTTCATAATGAGTGCCCTTATAGGATCGCAGGTCTAAACCTCCGGCAATCTTAAAGTCACGGGCAAACTTGTAATTAAGAGTTGACAATAGTCCGTACCACATGTGTTCGTTCATCAATTCGCGCAGATAATTTGAACTGGGCCTGAGGTTATCATCAAAAAGGGTGTTTGGCAAAGCAGTAACATTCCGGTCATAAATACTTTGAAAGGGAACCAGTCCGTCTGAGTCAGGCGAAGTAGTGGCTTTCATACGAATGCCTCCGCCATTTCCGATGGACATGTAGGCAATATTCGACATATAGAGATTCCCATTGATAGTCCAGGAATCTTTGAGTGTTATTTGTGGTTTATGATATTCGTTAACCCTTTCGGAGAAAGGCTCGGATTCAGCATCCGGATCGTCTCCGGTCCTTGCCAGATAGCCCCAGTGCTGATTGAATCTCAGTCCACGGCCGATACCTTCATCAAGGACCCTTCTGTTAAGAGAAACTTCTGTGGAATCGGCGCTGCTCATCCCCTGAATATAGTTAAGGCGTATTCCAATCTTCTCAGCATATGCGGAATCGTATACTCCTACAGGAAGCTGGTATGCCCGCTGGCCATGAGATTGAGGCGCTCCGTATGCAGATGCGGACAAAATATGGTTGCCAATTTTTTTGTCAATTTTTAAATAGTAAAAGAATCCCTTTGTCCATGTTTCATCAACCCACCCGTTTCCTCTTTTATAGGATCCCGCAACAGAAACCGCCCAGTCGTTTTTTAACTTTCCGGAACTATATGCAAAGGAGGTATTCATGAACCCGTCGTTACCCACCTCTTGTTTTACAGATCCTTCCTTTTTCGAGTCAAGTCCCTTTGTTATAATATTAATTGTACCCCCAACAGAAGGAAGTGCAAGTTTTGAAGCTCCCAATCCTCTCTGAACCTGAATGGAACGTGTAACCCCGTCAAGACCAAACCAGTTTGACCAGTAAACCTGGCCGGTTTCCATATCATTTACAGGTACTCCATCGAGCAGAACGCCTACATTTCTGGCGCTGAATCCCCTGATTGTAACCGAAGCATCACCATCTCCACCTCCCTGCTGGGTAGCATATACTCCGGGAGTTTTATTCAGAAGCATAACGATATCCTGATTTCCCAGGTTTTCCTGAATTACACTGGGGCGAATAGTTGAAAAAGCAACAGGGGTTTCGCGGGATCGGGCTATGTCGGCCACAACAACCACCTCATCAATTTCAAGTGTTGTCATGCCAATATCAAAGGTGAAATCTCTGTCAACTACTGTAATATCAGCAACAATATTTTCGTAACCAACATAAGAAAACCGGATAGCATACTTGCCGGGTGCAAGGCTTAATGAATAATTGCCATTAATATCAGAAATTACTCCCATTCCTTTGGCATACACAACATTAACGCCGATTAGCAATTCATCGGGATTGGCAGCGTCATAAACTTTTCCTCTCACTTCAAATTTCTCCTGACCAAAAAGCAGAAGAGGGATTAGGGCTGCAATAAAAAGAATTGTTTTCCTCATTTTTTTTGACTTAAAAGCTGATTATTATCCTTGTTTACGGATTGTAAAAAACCGTTTTCTGCGGGATTTTTGTGAATGAGAGTTTCCTTCTCCCAATCGGAATGAAGGAAACTGCTTTTTGTCCCATTTACAGGTTCAGCCGGATTGTCCGGAATCTGAGAATCAGTTATATTAATTAATTACCAGTCTGCTTAATCCTTTTGAATTATCAGTGTATGTTACGGAAATCATGAATACACCTTTATAAACTTGTTTTAACTCAATTTCGGCAGATTGTATGTTTTTATCAAAAGACCTGCGGTAGATTTCCCGGCCGGAAATATCATTAATTGCAATAGTTTTAATTTCCTTCTCGGCGGAAATCCTGAACTGATTGCCTTCAACAGGATTAGGGTAGATTACCGGAGCCTGATTATGATATGAAACGGCTGTTGTCTGATTACTAATTGTAAGTTCATAACTTCCCTCGACTCCGGAACCGTCAATTGCTGCGCAAATAACATTAACTTTTCCGTTTCTGATTGCTGTTACCAAACCATTCTGGTCAATACTTGCCTTACTCTCGTCGCTTACTTTCCAGGTATATCTCAGGCTCGGATCGTAATTCACAACAGGAAACACTTCGCATATAAACTGCAGGGTACCACCATTGGTACTAATTGACGAGCCTCCGGATGGGCCAATGTTTATTGCAGTAACAAGTTCAGAAACTATAACAGTAATATCCGTGGTTTCTGATTGTGAGTAACCATCAGTTACTGTAGTTTCGAGATAAAAAACAGCTTTGGAATTTGGAAGAAGGCCAAGTTTATTAACAACAGTTAATTCTCCGGTATTCCTGTTTAATCCAAAGGGTTCGTATCGCTTATCCGGAATGGTAGGATTTCCATCGTCAACATATACAAAATTTCCATAATCGATATAGAATCTCATGGGATCGGCTTCTGAGTCGGTAGCTGAAATATTTCCGATAACCGTTCCATTCAAAGCAGAAGGGCTTACAAAAAAAACAGATTTCGACAAATTAATTGCCGGAGTAGCATTTGCAGGACTGCTGCT
>CAYOLQ010000041.1:0-5100 GCA_964404825.1 uncultured Chitinophaga sp. | reverse complement strand
CGGTAATTGCCCATATTTATAGGTGCATTGGTTGGGTTGAACAGTTCGAGTGCCTTATTGGTAGACCAGCCCTCCACATATTCTGAAATTATTAAATCGGTCTGTGCCCTGCCGATCAGGAAAATTCCTGCCATTGAAATAAGGAGAAAGATTTTTTTCATTTTATTTATTATTTGCTGTAGTTATAATGTTCGTTTATAGTTTAATAAACCTGCAAGTAAAATCTTTAGAGTTCTTGTTGAAACGAATAAAATATAGTCCCTTGCTTAAATTATGAATATCAATACTATTCTTATTTCTATCAACTATTCCGGAAGAAATAGTTCTGCCGGTGATGTCGGTGATTTCAAAAAACTCCGGATTTAAATCGGTTTCAAAATGAAGTTCATCTGCTGCAGGGTTAGGAAAGAGAATAATTTTACCTGAATTATCAAAAGGCAAATCCTTTCGTGAAACGCCAATCCATTGGATATCGGTAAGCTTTCGCGGTGCAATTTTGGGTGTAGTGTTTAACTGGATCGCAATGCCTGTGATATTGGCATTTCCAGGGATTTCAGAACCCAGGTAATCAGCATTTGAAAACTCAGTTCGTACAACAGTGATTGCTCCACCCACCCTGACCGTATAATTCATAAGTTCCTCAAATACTCCTCCGGATTGGTCGAAAGACAGGCTATTAATTTTAATAAGCCGCGCTTCATATTGTTCAAAATTGGAGTTAAATTCCTGAACAGAGAGTAATAAGGGAATCAGAGTTTTATTCTCTGCAGTAATCGGGCCGGGATCTTCAATCGGATGGAACTGAAGCATGCCGTAATTATCCTCAAGATAACCGGTGAGACCTTTAAAAGCATCTCCCACCTGATACAGGCTGGTAATCTTTCCTGGTGCATCATCAATTTCAATTCCTGCTCCGGCATCTTGCACATATTTAATATTGCGGTTATAAACCCAATGACTCAAGACAACTTCACCGGTGATTCTGAAAACAGTTTCATCACCGTTATATGCTGCTCTCAATTCAGAAATGTTGCTTATTTCAGTGAATTGTCCGAGTATTACAATTGTTGCAGATCCACTTACAGCAGAACCATCCAGTGAGGTTGCGGTAACCAGAACCTTACCGTTCTTTTTTGCAGTAAGCATGCCATCTGTAGTGATTTCTGCCAGATTTGAATTATCAATGCTCCATACAATGGCCTTATTGCTTGCATTTACAGGCTTTATTGAAGCAATCATCAGCAGTTCACCCTGATTAATATTGATTGTGTCTTGTCCTTCGAATCCGTCAACGGTTATGGAACTAACTGGTAAAAAACCATTTTGATTTTCAGTAGTAATTTTTATCGAAGCGGAAATGCCGGATCCATCCGTAGCGGAAGCGGTTATCCATGCTGTTCCATCATTGAAAGCCTGTACCAGTCCGTCCTGATTTACTGAGGCCACAAGCGGTTCCGACGATGACCACAAAAGAATTGTATCACTAGCGGTTAATGGCAGGATATCTGCATGGATTTGAAGGACCCCACGGTCGGCAGTAATCGTTGCATTGCCAGAAACACTTAATAATATGCTGGTAACCGGAATAACAGGTTTAAAATAATGCTGTCCCAGACTATCTGCAAAGTCTGTGTTTTTTATAATCCATTCCGAATCGGAACTATTTGTGCCACGAGACAAATCCCAGTTTGTATTTCCCTTTTCAATTCCTGATTTTCGAATCAGAGTATGGTTTGCAGTTGCGCTCAGAACTCCGGCAACATCCCAGCCACTTCCCGGGTTAACGTCAGGTATTCCGATGACATCTGATAATATCGTATCAGTGGCGGATATTTTCATGATGCCGATAGCATCGTTTCCCCGGAATGCAATAAAAGGGCTGAGGTCTTTTTCATTTGCGAGACTTATATCGTATGGTAAAGCAGTAAACTGACTGTTTACAATAGTCCATACGTTTCTTGGAGGAATTGAAACACCTGCAGGAAAGTTTCTCCAGGGGATATCCCATCCGCCGCCATCGTTGGACCGTACAAGACGAAAATTGGAAAGATCTACAGGTTCAGATCCTGGATTGAAAACCTCGATAGCCTGATTATTTCCATTCCCTTCAATATACTCAGAAAAAAACAGTTCACCGCTACTCTGGGCTTTTGCGCCTATTGATAGCAGCAACATTACGAAAATGATGGAAAATCGTCTCAACATGAAATCAGAAAATTTTAGTGAAAAAGAAGGGCCCGTAGGCCCTTCTTAAAGAAACTCTTATTTCTTTATGAATTTCAGAGTCTGGCTTTCCGTTCTCAGGAAATACATTCCTTTTCGCAGATCGCTCAGATTGAGGATAATGACATCATCAGTTACATTAACATTTCGTAATGTTTTACCCGTGATATCAAGTATTTCAAGACGTTTCACATTTGCTAAACCGGATACAGTAAGTTCATCTCCGGCAGGAACAGGATAAAGATTAAGTTTAACAAAACCATTATTTCCTATACCTGTATTATCAACTGTGAAAACAATGGAATAGGTTTTAATTGTTACGCCATCTTCTGCTGTTACGGCCACTTTTGAAGTTCTTTCAGCTTCGGTTCCGAACAGGTTGGTTGCATTAGTTACCAGAGCAGATGCTTTATCGTCAGCTAAGGTATATGTTACTTCGGGGATAGCTGAAGTCCCAACCGGAAGCAATATCTGGTAATCGGTAACACCTGATAAAAATCCGTTAACATTTGTCCCGTTATACATTAGTTTTGTGAGGTTAGCTATTGCAGACGGAATGTAAGGCGTAATTTCTATCGTATAGGTTTTTTTGGTTGTTCCGTCCTGTGCGGTTACAATAACAAGTTTAGTATTATTGAGAACCGTTGCAGGAGTGGTACCGTCAGCATCGAACACATCGAAAGTAGCTCCGGCAGCAGGTGTTAATTTGCTCTTGAAAGTAGACAAATTGTCGGCTTCCGGAACATCCTTAATAACAGAGGTTTCGAAAACTACTGTATATGAGGTAGAAGTTACATCTGCCTGTGTAAATTTAAAATCTGCCAGGTTACGTGCGGTAATCTGCATCTGACCATTAAATTCACCAACAATGCAAACAGCTGTTACAGGAGCAAGGGGGATTTCGGTTCCAATATAATCTGCTTCGGAAAACAAAGTCCGGTAAGCAAATGTAGCCACTGGAAATCCAGTAATAGTGTAATTCCTGGAAGTAACAAATAAACTGGAATTCGCATATTCACCGGTAGCAGCAAAAGTAAATTTCTCAATTGTAACCAATTTGCACTGGTCGGCGTGAGTTAAACTTTCAATTGTACGAACCTGGGGAACAATAACAGGATTTTCAGTAGTGGGCTCTCCGGTTATTGAAACTGGAGTGAGTTCTACCAAACCTCCGTACAATACTATTTTACCAACAATATTTGTAATCCCGTCGCCTATACCGTATGTTCCGGAAATAAAGCCGGGAGCTGTTGTTGGATCATCTATAACCACTGCAGCGGTTGCATCCTGAATATATTTCTGGTTGCGGAAAGTCCTTGCGTATGTTACAGTAGCCTTGCCTGTATAAACAACCATTGCATTATTTGGCATTGTTAACAGGTCAACAAGTTTGTCAGTTACAGCAATGATGGTAAATGTAGCATCAGTTACATCGTTGATTGCAGGATTAACAGCATCGCTCACCCGAAGCAAACAGGAAGTGCTGTATATTGCGTTTGCAGGTATTTTTACCTGTTCTTCGCCATCACTTGCAACCGGGCCGTCAATCTGAATCCAGTTAACTCCGTTATCTGAAGAAATTTCCACAACAACATTGCTAACATTCTCAGAAGTCCAGTAAATGGTAGTATCCGCACCAGCCCGGATAGTTTCCCCTCCGTTTGGATTAGTTAACACAAGTTTGGGTAGTGACACGTTTACAGCCGGTGGAGCTGTTAACAGGTAATCGATTGCAGTACCGGTATTTGTATAGGAGAAAACTCTGAAGTAGTACTGTTTGCCGGCAACCAAACCGGTAAGTTGCTTATTTCCTGCACCAAATGCTACGTTAGCTGCGTCAGCACCATCGGCATATACAACGCCGTCAACCGGATCGGTAAAAGTACCCGTTTCATTTATCTGGATTAGGTATCCCAGAGGTAATTGATCCGCAACTGCATCTGTCCAGCTAAGGGTTAATGAAGTCTGACTGTTTACTGTTACAGCAAAAGCAGTAGGCTGATTAGCCGGTTCGGGTTTTGTATCGGATGTTGTTACATCAGCAACTGAAGCAACGGCAGTCTGAAGGTTTGGTGTAATTTCTGCATCTTCAGCAACTACATAAACATCATAAACAGTTGCAACATTTAAACCGCTGATATTAAACAGATATTCAGTATTAGCAGAAGGAATGGATATGCTTCCTGATTTTAATGCAGGAGAATCAGCTGCGTTCGTGCCTGCTTTTACCTGTAATGCTGTTGGAGCAGCACTTCCGTCGGGGAGAACAACATAATATGCTTTACCCGGTTCATTCAGATTTACAAGAAGATTAAAATCAGTATTTGCAATGGCCGTTACCTTTGGATATTCAAGAGCCCATGCGGGAGCAATCATATCCTGTGCGCGGGTTGTGAAGGTAGCGGATTGTACTGATGATTCATTTCCAAATATATCCTGAACGGCACTAACAGCGACATAATATAATTGTGTGTATCCAAGAATGGGCGTAGGATTAACTGTAATTATAGTTTTTTCCGCATTAATTGATGCCGTAAACGGTACATCTGCGCCGCTTATATCAGTTTCTTTCAGTGTGATCAGAGAGGTAGGATCAGTTAATTCAGTACTATCTGTAGTAAAAACAGACTCATTAAATGTTATCTGTATATTTTCATCAGGATTAGCAGTTGTTGATGCGGCAGCGGGATTAAAAGTAGCATCCGGAGGAAAGGCTTCACTTAATAAATCATTCCAGGTTGCGGCAACCCTAATATCGTCAATAATCTGTCCTTGAGAAGCGACAAATTGTCGAAGACATATCCTATCAATTGTTGATTGTCCGGAACCAGAGGTGGTAATTTCCGGACTTCCAGCAGCAACTTCTGAAATTGGTAT
>CAYOLQ010000040.1:12287-27242 GCA_964404825.1 uncultured Chitinophaga sp. | reverse complement strand
TTTTTTTATTTCACGCAATCCCGATAGCTATCGGGACGCAAAGTTTTTTTTAGTAACCCTGGAATAATTTTACTTATTCTTCTTTGCGTCTCTGCGCGAAATTTGTTTATTTCACACTATTAAGACTACAAATACTCCTGACTTACTCAAATTCAAAATTTTCCAAATGAAATCAAAAATTACCCTAATCTCCATCATGTTTCTGTTTTTAGTATCAGCAAAGCTTTCTGCACAATCAGTTGTTAACAGGGACTCTGTAATTCTTGCAGCCCGCGAAATAATTTCTGAAACCGCCTATTGTGCCCTTACAACAGTTGATTCAACTGGTCAGCCACAAATTCGTACCATGAATCCTTTCCCCGCCAATGAACTATTCGTTACCTGGTTTGCCACCTCAAGACAAAGCCGGAAAGTACGTGAAATAAGAAATAACCCGAAAGTATGTGTATACTTTGCCGACCATATTTCCGCAAAAGGATATGTAAATATTACCGGAACAGCTGAGATTATTGATGACAAGGTATTGTTACAACAGATGAAACGCGATTATTGGTCAGGTATACCCAATTGGCAGGATACTTTTGTTCTGATAAAAATAGTACCCAAAACCCTGGAGGTTGTCAACTACAAGCATCATCTCAGTAGCGATCCAATGGGTTTCGGAGCACCGAAGATTGTCTTTTGAAAATCCGGCAATTATTATAAATGAAGGATAACTGATTTAACCGCTAAAGCATTTATTCTTCCACTGATTTTTGCAATTTCAACACAAAAAAAATCAATTCATACGTCATGAACCGGGATAAAATTATAGTGAAAAATGCTCACACCAACAACCTTAAAAATATCGATATAGAAATTCCAAAACACAAATTGGTTGTATTTACAGGTGTTTCAGGTTCAGGAAAATCATCATTGCTATTCGATACAATCTATACCGAAGCACAAAGGCAACTGGTAGAAACCTTTTCTACTTTTGCCCGCACCCGTATGCCAAAATTATCCCGTCCGGATGTTGATGATATACTAAACCTGTCAACCTCAATTGTAATTGACCAAAAACGGATGGGTAATAATTTACGAAGCTCAGTTGGTACAGCTACTGAGATAAATACCTACCTCCGTCTACTTTATTCACGTCTCGGAAAACCATTTATCGGACCTTCTTTTTATTTTTCATTCAATCATCCGGAGGGAATGTGTCAGCATTGTAACGGCTTAGGAAAACAGATAAAGATCAACCTTGATTTGTTTCTCGACAGGGAGAAATCTATCCGTGATGGTGCTATTACCCATCCCCATTACAAAGTTGGTGGCTTTTTATGGAAAGAGCTGGTAAGCTTGGAGGTTGTGAATGCAGATATACCATTGAAGGATTTTTCAGAAGAAGAACTGAATTTGTTATTGTTCTCAGAACCTTTTCTTATTAAAAATTCGAAAGAAAAACTGACATATAACCGGAACTTTGAAGGTATAGTCCGCAAGCTTGAAAAAGCAGTAGCCACAAGGGCCGATGATGAAACTGATGAAGAAGATAAAAATGCATACACAAAATTTTTTAATTACCAGCTTTGTGAACCCTGTGGCGGGAGCAGGTTGAATGAACGGGCAAGAAGTGTGAAAATAAACGGAATGTCCATTGACGAGATTTGCAATTTAGAACTATTTGATGTTCTCCCGTTTTTATTGAAAATAAATGATGAAATATCAAGACCGATTTTGCGGAAAGCGCAATTCCTGCTTCAACAATTAATTGAAATTGGCGTTGGATACCTTTCCCTCGACCGGGCAGTAGGAACTCTGTCGGGCGGTGAATCTCAAAGGGTAAAAATGTCTAAACAAATGGACTGTAATCTTGTGGATATGCTTTATGTTCTTGACGAACCTTCTATCGGATTGCATCCCCGTGATACGGAAAACCTCTTAAATATCCTGTTCCGGTTAAAAGAAAAAGGCAATTCGGTATTTGTAGTTGAGCATGACCCTGATATTATCCGTGCCGCGGAATGGATTGTTGATATGGGTCCAAATGCAGGTAAATTTGGCGGGAACATAGTATATAATGGTGAGCCAAAAGGATTGGAATTAACAGAAAGCCTTACGGGAACTTTCCTTCATCACAAGGAAAAACCCCTTTACAAAAGAAAAACTGCAGATTCATTTTTCGAAATTACAAATGCTAACGCCAACAATCTTAAAAATGTATCGGTAAAAATACCAAAAGGAGTTTTGACCTGTGTTACAGGTGTTGCAGGAAGCGGAAAAAGCAGCCTTATCCACCAGTGTTTTGCAAAACAGCATCCCGGTGCAATTGTTATCGACCAGTCGGCAATCGGGAAATCATCACGAGCAAACGCAGCGACATTTATTGGCGTTTTTGATTTAATACGCAAAGAATTTGCCACTGAAACAAACACCGAAGCTTCATTATTCAGCTTCAATTCAAAAGGTGCATGCCCGAAATGTAACGGGCAGGGTGTATTGACTTTTGAACTTCATTTTTTGGACTCCGTTAAAACCATTTGCGATGAATGCGATGGGAAACGCTATCATTCTGAAGTGCTTGAATTAAAGTTTCAGGATAAAAACATTGCAGAAGTGCTGGATATGCCGGTTAACCAGGCTTACGAATTCTTCAAATCCCCAAAAATTAAAAAACATTTGCACCTTCTGCAAGAGGTGGGTCTGGGTTATTTAAAATTAGGTCAATCGCTGAGTACTTTATCCGGAGGCGAATCTCAACGTTTGAAAATTGCAACTGAATTAAATAATGAAAGCAACATTTACATTATGGATGAACCTACCACAGGACTCCATATGTCGGATATTGATAATTTTTACAAAATCGTAAAATCATTAGTATCAAACAACAATACGGTTGTTATAATCGAACATAACCTTGATATTATTAAGTTTTCTGATTGGATAATTGACATGGGACCAGAAGGAGGAAAAAAAGGAGGAGAATTACTATTTCAGGGATTACCTGAAGATATTATAAATTGTCAACAGTCAATTACAGGAAAGTATTTGAATAAAGTTATTTAATTGGATCTGATTGCGATATCTACAAATGAGCTGATAATTCAAATAATAAAATGAAAAACATAATCAATAAAAAACTAAATATTTTTAAGTATTCGGCGATACTTTTTGGATGCATATTTATGATAAGGTGTAGTACCATATCAACTGATTATGACATTGTAATATACGGAGGAACTTCCGCTGGAATCAGCGCAGCTTTGCAATCTTCACGAATGGGTTTGTCTGTAATTTTAATTGAGCCGGGAAATAGAATCGGAGGTCTCACGACAGGTGGTTTAGGACAAACCGATATAGGAAATAAACAAGCTATCGGAGGAATTGCCCGTGAATTTTACCAGAATGTAAAAAAACATTATCAAAACCCCGAAAACTGGAAGTGGCAGAAACGTGAAGAATACCGTGATGGTGGTCAGACTAAAACTGATGACAACGAAGATGCCATGTGGACCTTTGAGCCCTCTGCTGCTCTTAAAATTTTTCAGGAGATGCTGGCTAATGAAAAAAATATCACTCTGGTTTATAATCAGCGCTTAAACCGCGATACAGGTGTCATAAAAACCAATGGTATTATTACTGCAATAGTAATGGAAAGTGGCACGGTATATTCCGGGAAAATGTTTATTGATGCCACTTACGAGGGCGACTTAATGGCAACTGCCGGCATAAGTTATACCATTGGCAGGGAATCCAACACGGAATACGGTGAAACTTTAAACGGCGTTCAGGCTAACGACACAAGCCTGACATTGTTAAATGGAATATCTGTAAATGGACGAAATCATAATTTCAAAAGTGGAGTTGACCCGTATATCGTAAAAGGAGAACCTTCAAGTGGTTTATTACCCTTTATCAATCCTGAAATTCCTCAAAAAGATGGTTCGGTGGACAAGGGATTTCAGGCGTATTGTTTCAGGATGTGTTTAACTGACCATCCGGAAAACAGAATACCCTTCGAAAAACCAACAGACTACAGCGAATTGAATTATGAACTGCTTATCCGCAATTTTGAAGCAGGCGAAAGCAATGTTCCCTGGATAAATTCAGATATGCCCAACAGGAAGACAGATACCAATAATAATGGAGGTTTTTCTACTGATTTTATAGGACAAAACTACGAATATATAGAATCGGGTTATCAGGAACGGGAAAAAATTATTGAACGTCACCGAAGCTACCAGAAAGGTCTGATGTGGACACTGGCATATCATCCCGGGATACCTGAAAAAATAAGAAACACAGTTTCTCTTTGGGGCACCTGCAAAGATGAGTTTGAAACGGGCAAAGGCTGGCAGCAACAATTGTATATAAGGGAAGGAAGAAGAATGGTCGGCGATTATGTAATTACACAGAAGCATTGTGAAGGAATTGAAACTGCGAATGATGCTGTGGGGCTGGCAGCTTACGGGATGGATTCTCACAACGTTCAACGCTATGTAAGCAGTGAAGGCTTTGTGAGGAACGAAGGAAACGTTCAGGCTCATGTTAAAGCTCCTTATCCTATCAGCTATCGTGCAATTATACCGAAACAAAGTGAGTGTGGCAATTTGCTGGTCCCGGTTTGTTTAAGTTCAACCCACATCGCTTTCGGCTCAATCCGCATGGAACCTGTATTTATGGTTTTGGGACAATCATCTGCTATTGCTGCCGGGCTTGCAATTAAAAATAATATTCCGGTTCAAAAACTTGATTATTCTGTTTTAGAGGAAAATCTGCTAAAATTTAATCAAAAGCTGGTAAACATTCAATCGAAAGACACTCCATAAAACATATACCTGCAGTCAGGAAAGAAACACTCCATATACATTTAGTCCGAAATGAGTGTCCACCAAACCTTTCACCGGTATGCCTGATGATTATCAGACCTTCTTCAATATTTTTTCTAAAATTTTAGCGAATAAATAAAATTACTTATATTTGTTTGTTATTAAATGAGAATAATTCTCCTTTAACAATTTTATATATGACAATCGAAAAAATCAGAAATAAGCTGATTGAAAAAGGGCTGAAGGTTACACCACAAAGGATGGCTATACTTGAGGCGATTCTGGCACTCAACAACCACCCTACGGCTGAGAATATTATTGATTATATCCGGAAAAATCATCCCAATATTGCAACTGCAACTGTATACAAAGTACTCGATGCCCTGGCAGAAAACAATTTACTAAACAGGGTAAAAACCGATAAAGACGTGATGAGATATGATGCAATTGTGGAAAACCATCATCATTTGTATTGCACTGATTCTGATAAAATTGAAGATTACTTTAACAATGACCTGAATATAATTTTATCAGAATATTTCAAAAAACATCGTATTCCGGATTTTGAAATTGATGACATTAAGCTTCAGATTGTGGGCAAATACAAAAAATAAAAAACGTAATTCTTTGGAACAGATAGTTACCCTAAACTGAAAACTACGTTTCTATCAGCATCAGAAACAAATACATAATAAATATGGAAGACAACTCAAAAAATGTAAGCAAATGCCCTGTTACCGGAGCATCTAGTAAGCACAATGTTGGAACCGGCGGCACCAAAAACCGTGACTGGTGGCCTAATCAGTTAAAACTGAACATTCTCAGACAGCATTCTCCTTCATCGAACCCGATGAGTGAGGATTTTAATTATGCGAAAGAATTCAAGAGTCTGAATTTGCAGGCAATAAAAAAAGATTTACACAATCTGATGACCGACTCGCAGGACTGGTGGCCTGCAGATTTTGGCCACTATGGTCCCTTCTTTATTCGGATGGCATGGCATAGCGCCGGTACCTACCGCATTGGTGATGGTCGTGGTGGAGCCGGAAGCGGTCAACAGCGCTTTGCCCCGCTCAACTCCTGGCCCGATAATGTTAACCTCGACAAGGCTCGCAGGCTTCTATGGCCAATCAAGCAAAAGTATGGTCAGAAAATCTCCTGGGCAGATCTGATGATTCTGGCAGGAAATGTGGCTCTGGAATCAATGGGATTTAAAACCTTTGGATTTGCCGGCGGACGCGAGGATGTCTGGGAACCCGAAGAGGATATGTTCTGGGGATCCGAAGCAAAATGGCTGGAAGCAGACAAACGCTACTCCGGCGAACGTGAGCTTGACAACCCTCTTGCAGCTGTACAGATGGGTTTAATCTATGTGAATCCTGAAGGTCCCGGCGGAAACCCGGATCCCCTTGCAGCAGCTAAGGATATTCGCGAAACATTTGCCCGAATGGCTATGAATGATGAAGAAACAGTTGCACTTATTGCCGGTGGTCATACTTTTGGCAAAACCCATGGAGCAGGAGATGTGAAACATGTTGGTCCTGAACCCGAAGCTGCCGGAATTGAAGACCAGGGCCTGGGCTGGAAAAGTTCGTTTGGCACAGGAAAAGGAGGGGACACAATCTCCAGCGGATTGGAAGTTATATGGACGCAAACTCCTGCCAAGTGGAGTTTTTATTTCTTCGAAAATCTCTTTAAATACGAATGGGAACTAACAAAAAGTCCGGCAGGTGCGCAACAGTGGGTTGCAAAAAACGCTGATAAAGTTATGCCGGATGCCCACGACCCATCCAAAAAACACGCGCCAACGATGCTTACTACGGACCTTTCTTTGCGATTCGATCCGGTATATGAGAAAATTTCCAGACGATTCTATGAGCATCCTCTCGAATTTGCAGATGCCTTTGCCCGCGCATGGTTTAAGCTTACTCACCGGGATATGGGCCCACGGGCACGCTATCTGGGCCCAGAAGTACCCCGTGAAGAACTGATCTGGCAGGATCCGATACCTGCCACTGATCATGCCCTTATTGATGAGAGTGATATTTCTGCATTAAAACTTAAGATATTAAAATCAGGATTATCTGTATCTCAACTGGTTTCTGTTGCATGGGCTTCTGCTTCGACTTTCCGGGGATCCGACAAACGTGGTGGTGCCAATGGCGCCCGTGTTCGTCTTTCGCCGCAAAAGAACTGGGCTGTAAACAATCCCACTCAGTTATCGAAAGTACTTCTGACCCTTGAAGGTATCCAAAAAGAATTCAACAGCGCCGGGTCCGGTGGTAAAAAGCTATCCCTTGCTGACCTTATTGTTCTGGCGGGTTGCGCAGGTGTTGAAAAAGCCGCAGGAGACGCAGGCTCTGCTGTAACCGTACCCTTTACTCCCGGAAGGATGGATGCCTCACAAGAGCAAACCGATGTGGAATCTTTTGAAGTACTTGAGCCGGCAGCTGATGGTTTTCGTAATTATTCAAAAAAGAAATACACAATTTCAACAGCAGAGTTATTGGTCGACAGAGCGCAATTACTTACACTAACTGCACCCGAAATGACCGTTTTGTTTGGCGGCATGCGCGTACTGAACACAAACTTTGATAACTCGGCACTGGGTGTCTTTACAAAACGCCCTCAGGTCCTTACGAACGATTTTTTTATCAACCTGCTCGACATGAGTACCGTTTGGGTGCCTGCATCTGAGACTAAAGAAACTTTTGAAGTACGTGATCGCAAAACGGGCACATTAAAATGGACAGCAACGCAGGTGGATCTAATCTTTGGTTCCAACTCAGAACTCAGAGCTCTTGCCGAAGTCTACGGAAGTTCAGATGCTCAGGAAAAATTTGTTAAGGATTTTGTTGCAGTATGGAACAAGGTAATGAATCTGGATCGCTTTGATTTGATTTGATCTTTTTCGAAATCCGAGTTGCGTTAGCGGATATGAATTTATCCGCTATCTTTTCTTACGGAATATTCACAAAATCACTGATTTGCAGAATGACTTAAGTAAATTGCTGTTCAGGCAATTTATCACTTCCAGTCTGTAATGCCAGCAAACTTTGTACATATATATTATTAGCTAAATCGAATTCAAACGCAACTAATATTTATGTTTTATCATCTTGCAATAACATAAACAGATGATATAAAAAATGAAATTCCTGACTATCTTTTTCCTGGGATTTGGACTACTGTTATATATTACATCATGCGAAGGAGATTCTGAAATCCCTGAGGTTGTTATGCAGCCTGAATTAAACTTTTCAATGAATTGTGATCAGGACTCAGTGTTTTTTATTTACGGTCCTGACTTCGCAAAAATCTTTCTAACCCTGAGCAATTATTGCCTTACGATACGGTTTTCCGATACAGTAACTCAAAATTATCTCGATTCCCTGATTGAAAGAAACCTTGAAATTGATTCAATCTGCGTTTATGATAAGGATAAAAACATTTACTACGCTTATCTTAAAAATGGTAGCACCTGTGAAAAGATCTCAGTCCTTCTGAAAAATTTATATTCCGACAGCAAAATACTTTGTGCAAATCCAAATTATTACTTTACTGAAACAATTGCAAGGGGTAATCCGATTGATAACAGATACGATCTGATTGGAATATATGATGAGTTCTATGTTGCTCTCAAACCAGGATTACTGACATCGAAATTAAACTCAGTAGTTGCAAAAACTAATACAAAAATCGCCGAGGCCCATGGGACATATTTCGTCATTTCGGCTAATAAAAATTCAGATTTAAATAGTCTGGAAATGTCCCGGTATTTTTATGAAACCGGTTACTTTGAGTATTCTCACCCGGTATTTTTAATGAGTGCCGTTCCATTTAACTTTCGCAGGATTACTTCACATAATTTAAGGAAAACTCCAATTAACTTATGACAGTATCTTTTTCTGTCTCCAAATGCTTATAAATATTTGCATTTCAAACAATCACGTCTGGATAATGTTAAATAGTTGATGGAAGTGAAGTACATAATAATCCAAATCCATGAAGAAACTGAAAGTTATTATTACCGGAGCAACAGGAATGATTGGTGAAGGTGTTCTTTACGAATGTCTCCACAACCCCGACGTAGAAAAAATTTTGGTGATTTCTCGTAATTCCTGCGGCTATTCAGATCCGAAATTAACTGAAATATTTCACGACAATTTTCTGGATATATCATCCCTGTCTGACAGACTCACAGGATACAATGCATGTTTTTTCTGTCTTGGAGTTACAGCACTGGGTAAAAGTGAGGAAGAATATACAAAACTCACCTATACGCTTACCCTTAACTTTGCTAAAACACTTGCAAACCTTAACCCGGAAATGGTTTTCTGTTATATCTCGGAAACAGGCACAAAAAGAAGCAAAAAAGGGCGAAGTATGTGGGCAAGAGTCAAAGGCAGAACAGAAAACGATTTACTTAAACTTCCTTTCAAAAAGGTTTATAATTTCCGCCCGGCAGGTATAATTCCGTTTTTACCTCTTAAACCTTCCCAGACATACTACAAAACCTACAAATATATGGGATGGCTATTTTCAGTATTGAAAGTTATTTTACCTGGATATGTGGTTGCATTAAAAGATATTGCTGCCGCAATGATTTATGTTTCGCAGGAAGGTTATTATAAAAGCACTCTGGAAGTAACAGACATTAAATTACTTGGAAAAAATCAGGCAGCTTCCAAATAAATTTTGATTATAATACCAGCTACTCCCTTTTACACTTCTCAACAGTACTCTGAGTTACGGGAAGGTGTTAAGAAAATTCCATCTTTACTCTCCTTTTTTTTCCGATATTTACACTGCAAATCATTTTTATGCAGGATTTTCTGGAACAAGATATACAGTATCTGCCGGGAGTTGGTCCTAAACGGGCAGAGATTCTTAAAAAAGAACTGCAGATTTCCTGCTTCAGGGATCTGTTGTTCCATTTTCCATACAGATATATTGATCGCACCCGGATTTATACCATTTCGGAATTAAATCCCGACCTTCAGATTATCCAGCTTAAAGGCAGAATTACCGGATACGAAAAATCCGGCCACAAAGGGAAGAAGCGCCTTACAGCCGGATTTACTGATGGTACAGGTACGATCGAACTTCTCTGGTTCAGGGGAGAAAAATGGATCATCGACACCTATAAGCCGGGGGTGGAATATATTGTTTTCGGTAAGCCCACTTTGTTTAACAACCGGATGAATATTGTGCATCCCGATATTGATGATCTTTCAAAAGCCAAAGACCTGCTTACTCGTCTGCAACCTATGTACAGCAGTACCGAAAAGCTGAAAGATAATTTCCTCAGTTCGAAATCGCTTCACAAACTGGTAAACAGTCTGCTTAAGCTTTCGGAAGGCAAAATTGAAGAAACTCTGCCGGCATGGTTATTAAGGGAAACGTCCCTGATCTCTCTTCCTCAGGCACTCCAGCAAATTCATTTTCCGGCAGACAATTCATCACTGCAGAAAGCTGAGACCCGACTCAAGTTTGAGGAGTTGTTTTTCCTCCAGCTGAATATTCTCAGAATTCGTGCCGGAAGAATCTTATCTTTTAAAGGATATACTTTTTCAAAGGTGGGGGAATACTTTAACCGTTTCTACAAGGAAAATCTGCCATTCGAACTTACCGGGGCACAGAAAAAGGTTCTTAAAGAGATACGCCGCGACATGGGGAATGGCAAACAAATGAACCGTCTGTTGCAGGGCGATGTAGGCAGCGGGAAAACACTCGTGGCACTTATGAGCATGCTGATTGCCCTCGACAACGGCTTCCAGTCGGCATTTATGGCCCCGACAGAAATCCTTGCCATTCAGCATTACCGCACACTAACACATTTTTTAACCGGACTCGATATCTCTGTGGAACTGCTTACCGGATCAACAAAAAAAGCCGATCGCAACCGGATTCATGCATCACTCGAGGACGGCAGTCTGCAAATAATTGTCGGAACCCACGCCCTGATCGAAGATAAAGTAAAATTCAAATCCCTGGGTATCGTAATAATTGATGAACAGCACAGGTTCGGGGTGGCTCAGCGCGCACAACTCTGGAAAAAAAGTGATACTTTGCCTCATGTATTGGTTATGACAGCCACTCCTATCCCCCGCACCCTTGCCATGACACTTTACGGCGATCTGGATGTGTCTGTGATCGACGAACTTCCCCCCGGAAGAAAACCCATAAAAACAATGCACATCACTGATTCCAAACGATTACAGATGCATGGTTTTTTGAGGGAGCAAATTTCTGCGGGCAGACAGATTTATATCGTATATCCCCTGATACAGGAATCGGAAAAGATGGATTACAAGGATTTGTCCGATGGATACGAAAGTATCGTACGGGCATTCCCTCCCCCGAAATACCATGTAAGCGTGGTGCATGGCAAAATGAAGCCTGAGGAAAAGGAAATTTCGATGAAACATTTCAAAGAAGGGATCACTCACATAATGGTTGCCACCACAGTGATTGAGGTAGGCGTTGATATCCCCAATGCGTCGGTAATGGTTATTGAAAGCACAGAGCGCTTTGGACTTTCACAGCTGCATCAGCTTCGCGGAAGGGTTGGCCGGGGTGCAGACCAATCGTATTGCATACTCATGTCGGGTTACAAACTATCAGCCGATGCCAAAAAACGTATAGAGACAATGGTACGAACCAACGACGGATTTGAAATTGCAGAAACCGACCTGCAACTCAGGGGTCCGGGAGATATCGAAGGAACACAACAAAGTGGTGAAGCATTCGATTTGAAAATCGCGCATCTTGGAAAAGACGGACAGATATTGCAATATGCAAGGGATAAAGCTTCGAAGATAATTGATGGAGACCCGGAACTGAGCAAAGAAGAAAATTTGCTGCTAAAAATACAAATGAAAAAACGATTCCGGAATAATGTAAACTGGGGAGTTATTTCCTGAGATAATATGATGAAGTTACCCTGAATCATTTAAAGTTCTAAAAGTAATTGTTTTGAATAAAAAAGTCATAATTATTGGAGCCGGACTCGGCGGAATAGCAGTATCCATAAGGCTTGCACTCAAGGGTCATAAAGTTCAGGTATTCGAAACCACTGCAGGACCGGGAGGCAAGCTGAATAATTTTATGCCTGGAAAATACCGTTTCGACCTCGGTCCTTCCCTGTTTACAATGCCCGCCAGTGTTCTGGAATTATTTCATGAAGCGGGAAAGAATCCGGATGATTATTTCCGTTACATCCCTGTTCCCATTGCATGCAAATACTTTTTCCAAGACGGAACTCTTATAAATGCCTATACAAGCAGGGAACAATTCATGAATGAAATTAACACCACCCTGGGTGTTGATGGTGAACGGGTTAATCGCTACCTCAATCATTCTGATTGGCTTTACAAAATGCTTTCTCCTGTTTTTCTTGACAAGTCACTTCACAAATTATCTTCATATTTCTCATGGGAGACCCTTCGGGCGGCTGTTAGCGCTCACAAAATGGATATATTCACATCGATGGATAAGGCCAACACAAGAAGACTCCGCCATCCAAAGCTCGTACAGATGTTTAACCGTATGGCTACTTATAACGGTTCAAGTCCCTATCAGGCTCCGGGAATTCTGAATATCATAAGCAGCCTGGAACATGGAACCGGCGTATTTTTCCCCGCGGGAGGAATGTATTCCATTACAACCAGTCTTGTAAAGCTTGCTGAAGAACTTGGTGTTCAATTCCGTTATAACGAAAAAGTCACAGAGATCCTTGTCAGGAAAAAGAAAACTGTCGGAGTACGCACCAATTCAGGAAACCATGAATCAGATAGTGTAGTGAGTAATATGGATGTGGTTCCAACATACCGTCAGCTGCTGCAGGGAATAAAATCCCCCGAAAAAATTCTTAATGAAGAGCGTTCAAGTTCTGCCCTTGTTTTTTATTGGGGGATCAGCAAAACCTTCCCTCAGCTGGATCTCCACAATATTTTCTTTAGCGAAGATTACCCGAAAGAGTTTTCTTATCTGTTCGAAAAACTTGATATCACCGACGACCCCACGGTTTATGTGAATATAAGTTCCAAATACAATCCGCAGGATGCACCCATTGGTCATGAAAACTGGTTTGTAATGATCAATGCACCGCATGAAGCAGGTCAGAACTGGGATTTGATTACTGCCAGAACCCGTACGAAAGTTATTAAGAAACTCAACAGAGTGCTTAAGACAGATATTCAGGAGCTGATTACCGAAGAGTATATTTTGAATCCTGTGGAAATTGAGAGACTCACCTCTTCGTATCAGGGCTCATTATACGGAACCAGCAGTAATTCGAAGTTTGCTGCCTTTCTCCGGCACCCGAATTTTGCCCGCCGTATTAAGGGATTGTATTTCGTAGGAGGCAGCGTGCATCCCGGCGGTGGAATTCCCCTGGTTTTAAAATCGGCAAAAATCTGTGCTCAATTTTTTAACAAATAAGACAAAACACTTTTGTCCGATGATAATTTGAACAAAATGGCTTTGAATAAACCAAAATCTAAAGCGCGGTGGCCCGAAAAAATGGCCGCGATCCCGATGTACATCGGGACTTGTGGGTAAAGGCCGGGATGATTTTTTCTTGATTTTTTTGTTTACTTTTTTCATCAAGGAAAAAAGTAAATGCCCGTCCGGCATCAGGACATTAATAATTAAGGTATTTTTTTGATTCACACGATAATGAACCTTCTTAGCATATTTACATCAATAGCATTTTAACAGGACATCAAAGCAAATATAAAAATAAGTACCTAAACAAATGATGATAAAAGAATTTGAACCCATTACGCAGACTTTGCTTAATCTGATTGATATCTGGGAACCGAAATTTCTGAATCTTCCATCAGATGTGATTTCGCAAAGAAGAAACATTCAGAACCGTTCCATTAAGCAAATTGTAGGTCATATGATCGATTCCGCATCGAATAATACCCACAGGATTGTTCATATGCAGTATCAGTCAAGCCCGGTAAGGTTTCCAAACTACGCCTCAGACGGGAATAACGACAGATGGATTGCAATTCAGAATTATCAGGACGAAGACTGGGAAAACCTCATTCAGATGTGGAAATATTCGAATCTGCATATTGTACATGTAATCCGCAATGTTGATCCCTCTAAACTGAACAGCCAATGGCATTATAGCGAAGTCAGACTTATTTCGCTTAAGGAAGGGGTTATTGATTACCTGCGGCACTTTAAACTCCACCTTGATGAAATCGATGAGTTAATCAGCTCATGAGCTTTGCTGAATATTTGTGTTACTTATTCAGTAGCAATGCAGAATCTTTGCGACACCTGATGTCCCTCAGTTTTCAGAACAACATAATAGATCCCCGAAGAAAGCGATGTTGCAGCCCAGTTGGCTGAATATTCACCCGGCTGAGAAAAACAATTTACCAGAGTGTCTATTGATTTACCCGATGAATCGACAATTTCGAGAAGCACGAAGGATGATTTACTAATTGAATAATTTATACCTGCCTGATTTGTAACAGGATTCGGAAAAACCTGATTCAGAAGCACCCCTGCTACAGGTTCAGTTACTGAGGTATTAGGATTATATGATCCCCCGGAAATAAGAGGGCGACCTGCTTTTACCCAGGCAGTATAAAATAAAACCGCAAGTTTATTGGATGCTTCACTGAAAAGTCTGATGGTAAAAGTACCGGTCTTTGACCAGAGGGCAGCCTTGTATGCTGCGGTTGTTGTAACGGGAGAAACAGTTCGGGCATAGGTGTCTGCCAGCAAAACCGAATCAACATATGGATAATTCTGATAAATGTAGGAAAACACATAATCGCTGACATTCTCAACAATTTCCAGTGTATCACCCGGATATTGTAATGAACCGGAATACGTTCCAATCATACTGGTTTCGTAGAGAGAATGTATACCACTGTTCCCTGTGAGTTTGCCATCGTAGTTAATAGTAATATGCATGGGCATATGTCCGTCGGCAACATAATGACCAAGATCGGCGGCAAAAATCTTTGCTCTTTCCCAGTCTCTCCGCTCAAAACAAGCAACAAGGGAATCGTATGTTGCAATAGTCGCCCAGGGGAGAGTCCCGTTATCCATAACAAAACTATAATCATGATTCATTACCAGTTGCAGCCAGTTCTGCTCAATCTGACCATTG
>CAYOLQ010000040.1:0-12187 GCA_964404825.1 uncultured Chitinophaga sp. | reverse complement strand
CTGTCAATACTCCTTTCGATAGCGATCGGAACCTTTTCCTCGATGATACTGGTAGAATCGAGCCCGAGTGTTTTTACATCGGTTATGCTGAGCATGCGGGCAATGTAATGAAGGTTCATCACAAAGGTTTCCCATGGCGTAAGCTTATAATCACGGGTCATGATACGTTCGATATTTATGAACAGAAAGTCCCCATGAAACCCTCTTTTTTTCAGCGAATCAAAACCGCTGATAAGCTTAGATTCACCTGATTTTTCGAGGTCTTCAAGTACCTCCCTGAAATACAGGTTGATGCGCCGCTCCATTTTAAATCCCAGGTTAAAATCTATTTTTATCAATGTATCCGGGATCATGTGATGCACCTGATAGGTAAAAGTATCAGGCTGATCCACAATATTAACATGCAAAAGCCAGTATGTATCAGCCCTTTTGGGTTGTTTGTTAAAGATTGAATACATTATTTTCGATTCAACCTCATCAGAATTGTTGGCTTTCACGATGTAAACAAGGTTGCTGCATATTTTTGCAACGGATTTATCTTTTTTCAGGTCAATGAAAAGATGATAGTAATCTTTGAGTTTTACAAAGCTTATATACTTGTTTTTGATTTTCCGTCCGAAATACCAGCCATACATTATAAGGAAAAACAGAGAGCCGAATAAGATGGTAAAGTATCCCCCGCTCATAAACTTATGAAGGTTGGCAAAGAGGAATGATCCCTCGATAGTAAGAAATACGATAAATATAACTGCAACAAGGATTTTGTTAATGTGTTTTTGCAGCATGTAATTTGTTAGAAGCAGGGTTGTCATAATCATGGTAAGGGTAATAGACAAACCATAAGCTGCTTCCATGTTTTCTGATTTCTTGAAAAAAATAACACTGAAACAACATGCAATCCATAAAAACCAGTTTATAAACGGTATATATACCTGACCCTTGATATCGGTAGGATGCAAAACCCTGATTTTCGGCCAGAAATTAAGTGAAACACCTTCGCTGATAAGGGTATACGATCCGCTAATCAATGCCTGACTGGCAATAATTGCTGCAAGGGTTGAGATAATAATACCGGGGATAAGAAACCAACCCGGCATTATGGCATAAAAGGGATTATGCAAAAGTACGGGTTCATTACTGTTCAGAACCCATGCCACCTGGCCAAAATAGTTAAGAAGCAGAGCTGTTTTCACGAAAATCCAGGTGACTCTGACGTTTTTTATTCCGCAATGGCCCAAATCAGAATACAGTGCTTCGGCACCGGTAGTGCATAAAAAAACTGCACCCAGAAGTATAAAACCCTTTGGGTAGGTCGCCAGAAATTCAATAGCATAGGCAGGATTAACAGCTTTAAGAATTTCAGGATAATGGGATATCTGATTTATCCCGAGAATTCCCAGCATTGAAAACCAAACAACCATTATAGGTCCGAAATACCTCCCGACAAAATTGCTTCCAAACTGCTGCATAAAGAAAAGAAGGGTGAGGATCAGCAAAACAATTGGAATTACAGGGATAGAGTTGCTGAATAAATGGAGTCCTTCTATAGCGGAAGTAACAGTGATGGAAGGTGTAATGATACCATCGGCTAACAGAGTTGCCGCTCCAATCATTGTAAAAACCGCAGCCCACTTGGTTTTCTTTTTGGTAAGCGCAAACAGTGAAAAGATCCCCCCTTCACCTTTATTGTTGGCCCTCAGGGTAATGATGATATACTTAATTGTAGTCTGCAGGGTAAGTGTCCAGATGATCAACGACAAAGATCCAAATAAGAGCAAAGGACTATTATCATTTGCACCGGAAAGAATGGCTTTGATAACATAAAGGGGACTGGTACCGATATCTCCGTAAATAATACCCAGAGTAACAATTAGTCCGGCAAGAGTGACTTTATTTATCTGAGAATTTTTACCTTTTAATGCGCTCATCTCTATCAAATTTCTTTTGCACCAGTCAGGGACAAAACGCGCAAAGATAAATAAACAAGTCTTACAGTATACTATTTTTCAGGAACAAATATGAATGGATTGTTTATAACTCCTTCCGTACCGTCCCTGTAAATGAAATACAGTGAATCGGTATTCATAAGTTTCAGTATTCTCTCCCCGCTTATGAGTGAATCGATATAGCTTAATTCAACCCATTCGGTGCCGTTGTCATCAAGGCGGGTGGAAAATGACAGTATCCCATCCTCCCCCGAAAGATGCGAGATGAGATATGTGAGCTCGTCTCTGAATTTTTCATTTTCCCCCATATGCAGGGTAAGCCAGCTTCTCTGCTCAGCGCTATAATCGCTGTAGTTGCTATACTTTGTTCCGGATCGAATATACATTTCCTTTAACAAACTTATGGCGGAAAGTGTGTCGGAGATAACCATACTCTTTACTTCATAGTTAATATTAATGTTAAACTCGGTTCCGGTCTCATAAAAGTTAAGGTTCTTCATTTCTATTAATTCCTTTAATTTCGGGGGATCGGGGAGGGAATCGGCCGGGAAGTAAACAGAAACAGACACAGGGCAGGAATAATCCGTTTGTAAAGCCACTGCCGTTGTGTATTTCAAAAGAAGTTGCTGCAGGTAATAAGCATCATACGGGTCAAAGAAATTTTCAACTCCCATATTTACTTTTATAACCGGACCTGAACCGGCGTTAAAAGGTCTGATTATTTTCTGAACCGGCGCAAAAATTATTTCGAGAAGCATTGAGTCGCTCAGCACCTGAGGATTGTATAATATTTTAACACTGTTGTTTTTAACAAATGTTGAGACACCATAAACCCCTTCAACATGTTTCATTTTCGATGAAAATGCTTTTGAACTCCCAAAACATTTTATGTTTTTTAGTCCCTCTTTAGTAAAAACCACTGCACTTTCCATTTGCTCCTTTGTACCCCATTTTTCATCAATTGTAGGGATTTCCCAGACAGATTTCAGTGAGAAGCCGATAATCAGGAGTACAGCAAGGACAGCTGCCGGTAACCAGTTGCTAAATCTCCTGTTTATCAGGAGGGTGTTCTTTTCCGGGCAGTGCGTAACACAATCACCACAAAGATTACAGTCAATATGATTAACCGTAACCATATGCGCCACATCGATTCCCTGCGGACATTTTTTATTGCAGATATTGCAGTTGATACAGCTTTCTGTGTTTCTGGTTATGTTAACCGGGGATAAAAATACTCTTGACTTTTGCCATATTTCGAGTATGTATCCGCCCACAGATACTATGCCCAGGAGCCATATCCATGAAATGCTCAGACCTGATGCAATCAGTATGAAGTAGATTCCTGATACGGCCAGAAAAAACCAGAAAAACCGGAAGATATTAGTAATGGCTCCAAGCGGACAGAGGTATTTGCACCATAAAAGTCTGACGAAAAGACTGCCAACAAATAAAACCATAAGGGTTAAGACAGCATAAAGGATTACTACATCGGAATTGAATCCTGATGCAAGAGCATAATATGGATCAAAGGTTTTACAGAAGAGTTCGCTGGAAGTAATTGTGAAATAAAATGTTATAAACAGAAGGATGTATTTGAGGGATCTCAGTATGTTATCAGCAAGGCCTTTAATTGTAATTCTTATTCCCATTCGTTCACCCAATCTGCCGATGAGTTCAGAAACTGTTCCTACCGGGCAAATAAAGGCACAGAAAAGTTTTCCAAACAACATAGCACCTGCAGCGAGCAATATTCCCATAATAATCTGGGTGCCTGTCATTGTGCAGGCCAAAGAATCCCATGTAAGATAGCTGCCGAGTGCCTGAAGGCCTCCAAATGGGCAATAGGCTTCAAAATCAGGGGTATAAAATTTATCGAAAACCAATCTGACTGCCATAAAGGCCAGAATAAACAGTATACCAAACTGGTAGATAATTTTGTAGAAATTACTCTTTCGGTTTTTTTTAGCAGCCATGTATTTAAGATAGACGTTCGGTATGACGGTTTAAATAGGATCGGAGTTCATTATGAATACTCAATCGTATCGTAAATTTGAATCGGGGCTTGAAATTAACTTAAAATATCCTATTAGGAAAGTTTTCAGAGCTCATTAGAGAGAATAAAGTCCTTAATTAAAATGATTCCAATATACCAGTAATCAAAATTGAAGAGATTCAGCATCCTGTAATATCGCTTTAAAAAGGAATCAGTGTTATCAGGGGAAAATTAATACAAAGAGGCTTTCGATAAATGAAAATAACCTGAGGGGTGGAAAAGTTTTAAATAATCTCCAAATTGAGTATACAGGGTATCAAATCCGTTTTTGCTTTAGGCGCTTAATTCACCAATAAACACAGAAGATTTCCGGGTTGCGGAAATCTTCTGTGTTTGCTTTGGTTGTTAACAATTAGTTCTCTGCATATAATATATTACTTCCTGTCATATAGTTGCCATAACCCAGGTTAACACCAACCCAATCCCCGGCAGAGGGCGAAGTCAGGCTATTATCACCATTTGTATCACCTAAATGAAAGTCATCCTTAAATGAGGTAATTATAGCTTCGTTGTGATTCAACACACCACCGTCACTAATATCAATCCGGGTGCCAGGATACATTTTTAAAACAACATCAGAATTAAGTGTCAGAGATGCTGTACCTTCAATTCCCATATGATCAATCATTACAAATGGCACCTCATTTTCTTCCCATACAACTGCATTCTCATTGGAATAAGCACCAACAAATATTGCGTTGTATTTATTCTTTACAATGAGATTAGCAGGATTATGGAAAACATTTGTTGCATCCAGACTGTAATTCACATCAATAGACATTGGAATATCATTACCGAAAAAAGTATTATTATTCGCAATTGTCTCTAAATCAGCTTGTTTTAAAGATAATGCACCGTTTGTGTTATCATCAAGCTCGCCTCCGTAGTTGAATCCAAAAGTGCAATAGGTTACAGTGGCTTTACAATTAGTTATATCCAATGTAGCAGTGTGATCACCAAACCCGCCACCAAAATAGAAATGGCAGTATGTAAAAACCGAATTATTTCCCCAATTTGTAATACACCCCCAATCTTTTGGTGCAGGAGCAGAATCCCCTTCATCTCCATTTGTATCACCACCGAAAAAATCGTCTTTTATTGATGTGAAAATAATAGGTTTGAGCTCAGTGCCTTGTGCCAAAATTGATCCATCAGTATGCACGTCGATTCGCATACCTTGCTTAAACTTAATTATGGTGCCGGCAGGTATGGTGAGAGTGGCATTCACCTGCACTGCACTCTCAACCACATAAATTTTTGTGGCATCAAGGGTGGTGTTTACACTAATTGATTCCAGTATTTCAGAAGTGGCGGGATCTTCCTTTTCTTCTTCACAAGAATAAGTTAATGTCATAATTCCTAAAACTAATAAAGTCTTAAAAATACAATTTGTCTGTTTCATTTGAAATTTTTTTGAGTTTGAGGACTATATTTAAATACAATAATTTGTATTGTGATTCAGAAATTTACGTTCTCCTCACCTTAATATTATAGACATCCTGCTAATAAAAGCCTCCCCGAATCGTAGAATTATAGTATAAAGTTATATAAAAATAATAATTGATTGAGTTTTAAAGTATTAAATATTTTTACTTGAGGTAAGATCTTATGATGTGTGCAATTCAATCCCCGAATTCATGGTACACTGAAAGGGCAACAAAACTGATAATGGGTTACATGTAGCTTTATTGACAGACCCACTGCGGAACTTACAGGTTCAGCAAATTAGCTGCACAGAAAAAAGAAAAAGGGCAATTGGAAAAATGAAGGTATCAGTTCAATTTCCTGGTATAGAAGGGGGACTTTTCTTTTTGTAGCTAAACGCCTTATAAAGCAAGTACCCGATTACCAGAACTCCAAGGATAATGAAACCAATGGATAATTCGTGATAATATAACTCCAGCAATTCCTTTTGTGTATAGAGAAAATAGCCTAAAGCAGTAAGAATGGCATTCCATATCATAGCTCCAAGCATGGTATACAAAATAAAATCTCCAAGCTTCATTTTGCTTAAACCAGCCGGAATTGAAATCAATTGTCTTACAGCCGGAACGAGTCTCCCAATGAAAGTCGAAATTTTCCCGTGTTTACGAAAATACTCTTCAGCTTTTTCAATTGATGCCGGATTAATCAGCATAAGATTAGCAATCCTGGTATCCGCGAGTTTATAAATTATTTTACGGCCTACGAAAAGGGCAATATAATAATTAAACAAAGCTCCGATAAGTGCTCCAAGGGTACTGAAAAGAAAAACCAGCCATACGTTTAGCTCGCCTTGTGCTGCTTTCCAGGCTGCAGGTGGTATAACAATCTCAGAAGGAAAGGGGATAAATGAACTCTCGATTGCCATTAATAAAGTTATTGTTCCATAATTAATGTGAGCCATATACCAGTCGGCAATTGTTGCAAAGAATTCGGATATCATCTTTTATTTTTTTTTGCGAATATAACACATTTTTCAAAAACACATTTATCACTGAACAGAGCTAAATCATTTAGTGACTTAAGAAATCATACTTTTTTTTCATAATTCATAAAAAGTGCAATGGTTTTGCACATCCGGAATTGAACTTTACTATGCAAAATAAAACTGGCCAGAAGAATTCTTTTGCCGGAGTAAACCGAAATGCCGTAAAAAAGAGTAGGTCAATAAAAACAGATAGTATGAAAACTTTACAGAGTTTTGAATTTAAGGAGCTTTCACCGAACGAAAGAATTGAAATCTCAGCAGGTGGAATCCTGGTATTTGCATTCCTTGCAGGATTAGCTGTTGCATATTATGAGAAAAGAGTAAAAGAGGAGTAATAATTATTAATATTAAAACAACACATCATGAAAAACACATTAAGTATTCAAAATGAGGGATTTAAAGAATTAACTCTCACGGAATGTCAGGAAATTGAAGGAGGATTTCTTGCATTAGCTTTAGGAGCTGCCGCATTGGTCTTAAGCGCATATATGGTTGGGCTTCAAACAGGAAGATCAATTTTCTAATTAAAGCCTTTTAATTCTGAAAAACAGCAAACAGACTGGTTGTTCTGTTTGCTGTTATCCGAAATAATTTTTATTTTAGTTAAAAAAATTATATTCATGAAACCCGTATGTTTCGGTAAACGCACCCTGCCCGATTTATCGGATAACAAAAATGTGAATTATTGTCCAGCAGGTGGGTTCTCTTCCGCTGGAATACAGGCAATCTGAAATTGATAAATAAATTTTATACAGATGAAAAGGAAATTATTAAATATTATAAACATATCATTAGCTGTTTTTACTATTATAGCATGCTCACTTATGATCTATAATCAGAAAGAAGACCCTGCAAATGATTATAAGTCAGAGGCACTTATCCTGGTTCTGACCACAACTGTAATTATTGTGTCCACAACTCTATACCAACGACAATCCGATAAGAAGAATTTATTAAAAAACAAGGGAATTTAATTCTACTGCAAGGATAAGGTAAAATCAAGCAGTCCCTATTTAGGATTCAGGTTGTATATTTTTACAGAATTGAATTCCCCTATCTGATACTTTAAAAAACTTTGAAGGTATTCTCTGTTAAGGGTTTCTTCACCGTGAAGTATCAGATAATCTGCACCCTTACTAATTGATTGTGCAATACCCGTGCTATCCGAATTATATCCAAGGCAACCTGTCCATCCCCTTTGATTCATAAGGTAGAGTGTAAAATGCGTCATATCAGGCAGACAGACAACGGTATCCATAGGCTGAATACCAATGGACCGCAGATATGGAGAAATTTCATGGTAGTCTTTATACTCTGGATATTCTGTCCACCACCCGTTATAACGTCCGTACATTTCCAATCGTGCGTGATTCACATTAAACAGTAAAAAACCGCCGAAGATAAGCTTCAAAATGAGGGAATTAAAAGCCTTAGGGAACCTGTTTTTTAATACGATAACAAAATTAATCAGAATAAAAACGAGTAATATATAAAGGTTAATGGTGTAATAGTCATGATCCTTGAAAGTCGGAAATCAAAGTACAGCATAAATTATAACACCAACAAGGAGAACAAGCGTAGTCAGGAAAACAAAACGATTTGCTTTTTTGGCAAAAACTATTGAAAACAGCAATGCTGCAGCAATGAAAATAAGTGTATACCTGTGGAAATACTGATTCAGCCATAAGCCTTTTACGTTGCTTATAACCGCCTGGATCTGACTACTGTCAAGATCCCAAAGAGGTATAATACGTGTTGAGAAGTATACAGAATTGTGCTCCAGATTAAATCCCTTTGCATAAAAAACCCATGAAGCAATTATCCCAAAAACCAATAATACCGGTAAAACAAATTGCAGAGGTTTGGGAAATACTTTGGCTTCTGACCTTAATGTAAATAACCGCAATAATTCGGCAGCGAAAAGTGCTGTGATTGCAACCAGACTGATTAAGGCTGATACTTTATTTGCTCCGGCAAACAAAAAGAACAGCATTGAAATATAAATATCCTTTGGTTGCTTGTCCTGATAAAACCTGAAAAAGAAATACCATGCAATCAGTGCAAAAGCAAATGCTGGTGTATCGGATAGAAAATTATTCCCGTAAAAGACTAATACGGGCGAAGTAAAGAAAAGCAGGCTTGTTGCGGCTGCCCAGAAAAAATCCTTAAAAAGCAACAAACAGGATTTGAATAAATAAAATAATCCCAAAAAAAATATCATCGTATTAAACAGCCGGAAAATATAATCATGGTAGCCGAAAATTTTATATAAGATTGCCACAGAATAATAAGCGATAGGGATTTCACTTGGAGCAGAATAGCTACTCGTAGCTCCTCCCGATGTAAGATTATGGGTCTGAGGCTGAAAAAACCGCATTCCATCCTGATAGTAATTTAGCGCCAGAGATGCACAGTCGGATTGCCGCCAGTGGTGAACAGATTGAGGACGCTTAAGAAATACCGATGGATATGTATATATAACGGCAAATAAAAACAGGAAGAAAAAGAAGCGTATATTCGGATTTATCGAGGTTATAAATTTTACGGAATTATTGAAAATTCGGATTATTCTCATTAATGAAATACTGAAAGTTGTAACTATTCTAATTTCTTACCTTTATAAGTAAAATTATGCAAAGCCACCGGAGAACTGAATGAATACATGAAGATGCTATCATTTCTAAAATTCCCGGAGATATGATAACCCGAAAAACTGGAATTACTAAAATCGTAATTCAACGCGATATCCGGAGAAACTTTTAGCATTGCAAAATTTTCATGTTTCATTATCACAATAGTATCCTTATACGTTTCGGAATGTGTTTCAAAAATACCCGGGGCAACCTCAGTTCCCCATTTGTGAATAATCATGCAATCATAACTGCCAAGTATATTATTCCTGTAATCGAATTGCAACTGATCTATAGTATCCTTTTGGACTTCGTGGGTAATTTCCATTTGTTTTTTGTCCCCATCAATGACCCTGGCATTTAGAAATAAATTACTGCTGATTTCAAACGTAAAGGGTCCGAAACCTTTCAGGGAATCAGGATTCAGCCAAATTATCGAGTAAGGCTCTTTGCCTTTTTTTGCTTCAACCTGCAATTCAAGAGAAATGCTATCATTGGGATAGCATGTTAGGGAATTGACTAAAACCTTCACCTCAAAACATGAATTACCACACTCTTCAGGATTCTCCTTTTCTTTTCTCTCACATGAAGAATAAATGACACAAGCTGAAAAAACCAATATAATGGTACTTAATTTCATGTTATTTCATCCAATACATCCTGTTGTAAACTTTAGTTTCCTGCTTCCAGATACCCGGAGAGACAATCTGTCCATCCTTTGTCCTGAGACTTCTGTCGTAAACGGCAAATACAGGATTGAAGGTCAGATCTGTCACACCAATAGAATACCCCGTGGGATCCCCCTCCCCCGCCGGAACGTCTTCTTTTACCTTAACATCAAACTTGTTGTATTCCAGGAGGTCCTTCAGAAAAGTAAGCCTTTCGGGAGTCAGCCCGGATTCCACCACGGTACAACGGATACCATCGAATTCTGCAATAATATGTTTTGCGTTGGTAAGTGACATTTTACTCATTTTTGGCTTAGATTCCGAAACTAAAGTTACGAATATATTCGAAAATAATACTTGCAAATCCGACAATTACAATCCCGGCTACACAAACAGCAAGAGCAAACCGGGTTGAAAAATTGTTTTTGAATGAAGGGATAGGTTCATCGCTTGTATTGATAAACATTGCCTTCACAACCAAAAGATAATAATACAGTGAAATAATTGTGTTAAGTATGGCTATAAGGACCAATATAAAAAATCCTTTTTCTGCGGCAGCAGTAAACAAAAAGAACTTTCCGAAAAAGCCTGCAACAGGCGGAATTCCTGCCAGTGAGAATAAGGCAAGCATCATTACCAGGCTGAGTCCGGGATTTGTTTTATACAGACCATTGTAATCATCAATATTTTCTTTGCCACTGGCATTGGAGATAGCTATCACTACTCCAAAAGCAGCAAGATTCGAGAATATGTAAACCAGAATGTAATAAACAAGAGAGGCCATTCCCAGCTCGTTTCCGCCTATTATGCCAAGAAGAATATATCCGGCCTGAGAAATGGATGAAAATGCAAGGAAGCGTTTCAGATTTTGCTGACGGATGGCAAAAAGGTTTCCTATTGTCATGGTTAAAATGGACAGAACATAAATCATTTTCTGCCAGACTTCAGAAATAGCCGGGAAAACCGAATATAAAACAATGATGAAAATAAACAAAGCTGCACCTTTTGATATCACAGAAAGATAAGAAGTCACGCCGGTTGGGGCTCCTTCGTAAACATCGGCCGTCCAGAGATGGAAAGGCACAATGGAAATCTTGAAAGACATGCCTGTAAAGAAAAATATAAAACCGAGCAATCCAAGATTACTGGATACAAACAGCCTGCCAACTTCAGTAAAATACAGGTTTCCCATAGTCCCGTAAATCATGGATAAACCGTATAATAGTATTCCGGATGACAAGGCTGAAGAAAGTATCAGTTTTATGCCCGCTTCAGCAGATTTATTTTTGTAACGTTCGAATGCCGCAAGCGCAGCCAGAGGAATGGTTGCCAGTTCAAGACCAAGGTACAGCATTAGAAAATGTCCGGCTGAAATCATATAACTCATCCCCGTAAGCGTTGAAAGCAAAAGGATAAAATACTCACTGATTTTATCGGAGTTCTCTTCTTTTCCAAGCCATGTATGTGATTGAATAAGAACTATCAAAACTCCTATATTCAGTACATTTTTCATTAGCAGCCGGATGGGTGTAACAACATACATTTCCCCAAACAAAGTACCTGAAGGAGAAGGCAGGAAGCCTATAATGGTTATGATGCCAAAAAGAACTACTGATACAATTCTTATATTCTTTTTTGTGGCTGGATTCCAGAAGATTTCTGCCATCAGAACGATAAGAAGAACCGCTACAAGCAGCAGTTCGTGTCTCATTATGGAAAGTATTTGTAAACTCATAATCTTTATCCGGTCAGATTTTTCAATTGTTAAAATGGATTCACAGCAAGTATTTTATCTACAATAGGCTGCATACTATTACTTATCATTGTCGAAAGCCAGTATGGCGCAATCCCGATTGCTGCAATAGCCACCACAAGCGTAACGGTGGAGATTCTTTCAAACCAGGTTGCATCTTCAAGATGATTGAAATGCTCATTCTTTATGGGTCCGAATAATAAGGTACCAACTACTCTCAAAATGTAAACTGCAGTAATTACGATAGATGAAACAGCCAGAATAGTTACAACCCTGTGGAACAGATCAGGATGCTGGAAAGCTCCGAAGAATATGGTCATCTCAGCAACAAACCCGCTTAAACCGGGGAGTCCGAGTGAAGCCAGACCTGCGATTACATATACCACACCCAGAAAAGGAATAACCTTCATAAGTCCGCCCATTTCATAAATGAGCCGGGTATGGGTTCGCCCGTAAATCATCCCGATTAAAGCAAAGAAAAGGGCTGTCATAAGTCCGTGTGAAATCATCTGTATAATTGCTCCGGTCATGGCCGTCTGGTTCATCATTAATACGGCAAAAAGTACTAATCCGCAATGACTCACCGATGAATAGGCATTGATGTATTTTAAATCTTTTTGAACAATTGCCCCAAACGCACCATAAACCACGCTCACTGAAGTAAGTA
>CAYOLQ010000039.1:0-28046 GCA_964404825.1 uncultured Chitinophaga sp. | reverse complement strand
CTGAAGCATTACATTCAAAACCAGCAATGCCCGTACTAAATATGGAGCCTTGTTATGAAAATATAGGGATTGGATTTAATTCTTCCAATGGATATTTCACCGATTATGATACCAGAAAAGCTGCGTACTGGTCTGTCTTTTCGGGCGCATTCGGACATACATACGGTCATAACTCGGTATGGCAGATGTGGTCCTCAAAGCATAGCCCGATTCTTGATGCCGATATACCCTGGTATGAGGCTATTCATGCAACAGGAGCACTCCAGATGCGCTACCTGAAAAACCTTATGCTCTCCCGTCCATTTATTTCGAGGATCCCCGACCAAAGTATAATCCTTTCCGAAACCGGCCATGAATCTGATTATATATGTGCAACACGTGATGGAAATTCCGGAAAAAATGATGCATCATATATCATGGTATATTTGCCGGTCATCAAAGAAATTAGAGTTAATACCTCAGTGATCCCCGGAAAAAAAATAAATGCATGGTGGTATAATCCGCGGACAGGGGTCGCATTTTTTCATGGAACGGCAATTAATTCCGGAGAATTTCGTCCGAGCTGGGAAAACAGAATACAAAAGCCCATGGGCGGTCCTGACTGGATTCTGGTTATTGATGATGCATCAAAAAAGTACGGGTTCTAATTCTTTTTTCCATTTTCCTGCATTCTTTCAGAACATTTATTCCACATAAGTGTTATTGAAACGAGGATCAGGCAGAAATCGTAGTTTTAGGTTTAGTTATTTTTGGTTATTAGGTTCTTTTTCAGGCAAGCATCTGTGAAGATGCATTAAATGTCTGAACCTCAATCCAGCCCACCGAATCCGTCCTAAGCGGATGAGGTGGGTTTTTTCATTATAAAAACACTTGCTTTAAATAATTAAATAGTGAATTCAGGCAATTTTTCTATTCTGATTTGCTTAGTAAAACAAATATCGGATGAAATCTATTGTTAATAACTCCATCTTTTTCCATAAAGATTTCTTTAAAGTAATCGTCCTTTCAATAAGACATGGTTTTGAACAAATTGTTAATAAGTATTGTGGATACAATGTTAGGAGTTTATGCTCATTTTATTTGATTTTCCATAATGCCGGATATATATTTGTAAGACCAAGTAAGCGATAAAGGGTCGCTCTGAAAACGGGGAACAGAAAAACAAAAGCTTCGGCCAAGTAATATCCAACCCGGAAGAATTTGTTGAAAAACAAACCTTCAGCGTTTGAAGAGTTAAAATGAGCAAAATACTTCGAGTAATGCTCAACCAACGCCGCGAATCGTCGAAAGATGTTCATTGAGTGGTTGGCCTGATGGGCAGAAAACAGAAGGTAGTCTTCACAGACAACCGGAATATATCACAGCAGCTGGAAGAGGATCGTAAGACCCGAATCTGCCTGGTGGCTCAAAAGGAGCAGTTCTGAATCGGGGTAACCCGAAAGAAGAATTTGCCTGGGTTCCTCTCTGAACCGGTATGGAATGACCGGGAATGATGAACTGACCATAATAACAGTAGCTTGGCATTGTCTAGATGCTACGGTATCTAAACAATGAAATGGGGACTTAATCTCACGATTTTGTCCCCATTTTGTTTTTACACTCCTCATAAATATCAAATTTACCTCATTAACATAATTCTTTGATAAATACCCTATAAGTTTAGTTAAGGTAATTAAAATCATTTATAAAAGCCTTAATCACGCTTGCCGGTTAATTAGAATTTCTGCATTTTGAGCACCTGCACTCTTTCATCTTACCCTTCTAGATGGTAGCAATATCAATGGTTTTTGATTAAATTGTTAATATCATCAGTTTTTGTTGAAATTATTAGTTTACGTAACTGGCAGAATTCCCTTAATTTTGCACTTATTAATTATTGTTATTCTAAGTTTATTGTGATGGGTGGGAAAGTCTGGTTGGTAAGTGCTCTCGTTCTGTTGTTTTTTTTTCTCGAAACAGCTATTAGCTTTTCTGTAAAGAAGGATACAAGTCTCTTCATACCTGAAGATCAGATTTCTTTTGCTATGAAAATCGACAACCAGGATTCAGATTATTCTGAAACTAAGGGTATTGACCTTCTCGTACAGACTTTTCTTGAGAAAAATAATATTATGGGAGCATCGGTTGCAATTACCCATGATGAAAAATTGGTATATGCCAAAGGTTTTGGAATTGCAAATAATGAAACAGGAGAAAATGTTCAGCCAGGACATCTTTTCCGTTTGGCAAGTGTTTCAAAACTTATTACTGCAGCAGCAATAATGAAATTATATGAGCAGGGGAAACTTTCACTTACAGATACTGTTTTCGGCGAAAATGGAATTTTGAATTATTCTCGTTTTCTTAATTTTACTGACCCCAGAATTAATCAAATAACAATAGCAAATCTTCTTAATCACACAGCAGGCTGGAGTAAACGCCACGGAGATCCGGTTTTCAATTCCTTATATATTGCCCGAAAAATGAAGACCGGGAATCCTTCGGATCTCGACATTATTATTCAGTATACTTTAAAACAAAATTTAAGCTATAATCCGGGCAAAAAATATTCCTATTCAAATTTCGGGTATGCTATTCTTGGGCGAATCATTGAAGAAGTAACTCACATGAAATATGAAGATTACGTTGTACTAAATATTCTTCGTCCAGCAGGAATTTATGATATGCACATCGGCAGAAACCTCTATCAGGAAAAGTTTCCGAATGAAGTTAAATATTTTGAACCTGCCGGCTCAGCATATTGTCTTGCTGTTGACGGATCAAATAAAATGGTTCCCAAATCATACGGGGGTAATGATCTGAATCTTCTGGCTGCAGCAGGAGGGTGGATAGCTTCTGCTCCTGAACTGGCGAAACTACTTACAATTTTGGATGGATTTGAAAATGTACCTGATTTGTTATCAAAAGAAAACATTTTGATGATGACAAATCCTGAAGAGGCAGGTAGCGGTTTATTTGGATGGAGAGGCGCTGATAAACACGGAACCTGGTGGAGAACAGGAACATTGTCAGGTACAACAGCATTGGTCATGCGTCAGGAAAATGAAGTGAATTGGGTTATCCTTTTAAATACATCAGGGTATAAAAGAAATCGTCTTCACAGCAGACTTTCCCGTACAATGTTTGCTTCCGTTTACCGCACAAAAAAATGGCCGGATATCAACCTCTTTGAGGTGCAAAACCTTCCTAAACAGACAGATATTAAAGCGCTGCCCGTTCTTAACCCTAAATTATAATCAACTGTTTTGTTAATTATATTCCATTGCATATTTTGTTCCGAAAAATTAATTGGCTAGATTTATAATCTTATGTTGAGAACAAATTTTCATGGAATTCCACAGCGCAAAACAGATTTCCCCAGATAATCTGATTACTACAAATTATGATCTGTTTATACTTGTTGCAGGTTATGAAAATAGGAGTGTTTACATTCCCTTGCATTATAAGGAAATCAAAGCGGATATTAAAGTAGCATTGGCATTTGAGGAGAAATCAAACGAATCTCAGCGAAAGTCAAATGATGCTTTCTTACAGAATCAGGGTTTCAGATTCATACCTGTTTCAGGGGAAGGCAACCTCAATATTGAACCACTTTTTGATGAGATTTTCAGAAAATCGGAAAAGGACCATATTCATGTATTAATCGATTATTCAAGCATGACTAAGGTATGGTATTCATCATTAATAAATTATCTGATTGGTAATTCAAAAACCTGCAGTTTCATTACGGTTCACTTTACCTATACCCCTGCTAATTATAGTGAACCAAAAAAGGCAAGTCCGGTTAAATATAATAACAAAATATCTTATCCTTCCAGAAAGGAAACAGACCCTTCCAGACAAACAGCTCTTATCATTGGACTCGGCCTTGATAAAGCCAAACCGGAATTACTAAAAAAATCCCTAGCACCTGCTTTAACAATGTTGCTATATGCTGATCCTTCTAATGAAGTTAAATATGTCGAAAAGGTTTTTAAAAATAATCAGGATATTATTGAACAGACAGAAGTAAGAAACCTTATTAGTTTCCCATTATTCAATATGGATTTAACGAATGAAATCCTTACTGATCTTTGTCTGAAACTGAGAGAAAAATATAATGTGGTTATCGCTCCAGTTGGACCTAAGGTACTTTCATTATTGGCATTATTGCTGTCTTCGCGGTATCCAGACATTAGTGTTATCAGGGTCAGCTCCGGATCTAATTCACCTGTATTCGACCGCCAGGCTTTTGGGCTGCCTTTGGTTTATTCAGTGGAATTTGTTTCAGATGAGATTGAAATCTGATCCAAAAATTTTTATCGCCTTACAAGCTGCCAATTTTAAACATTTTTAGAGTTTTGTTGTTTAGTGGCTGAGGTTTTTTAACTACTTATTCGTAAATTTCCTAATCTGGAATTATTCTTTAGAATAAGTATAAATAAACCTGGTTTTTATTAATTTTGCATCCCTAAATATTTTATTATGGCACAATTTGAAGTTATAATGCCCAAAATGGGAGAAAGTATTGAAGAAGCTACCATCACCAAATGGTTTGTTAAAGCAGGAGATAAAGTTGTTGAAGATGACGTCCTGCTTGAAATAGCAACAGATAAGGTTGACTCTGAAATACCAAGTCCCGTTGAAGGTGTAATAACAAAACTATTATATCAACAGGATGAAGTTGTTCCTGTTGGCTCAGTTATTGCGATTATTAACCTTGATCTGAGCGCCGTACCGGCTGAAGAAGCAGAAGTTGCTGAAAAACAAACAACATCCCCTGTGCAATCTTCGGTTGCTGTAAAGGAGCTTATTGAAAATAAAAAAACAGTACCTTCTAAAATTGAAACTTCCGAAGATTCTGCAAGGTTTTACTCTCCATTAGTTCGGAAAATTGCATCCGAAGAAAATATTTCTCAGTCTGTTTTGGATACAATCCCAGGTTCCGGAAAAGACGGAAGGGTTCAGAAACAGGATATCCTGACTTTTCTGAAAAACAGTAAAACTGAAAATCGTTCTGAAAAGCCTGTTGAATCTTCTAAAACTACCGCACCGGAGCAGATACTTGCGCCGGAAACGCCTGTAGCAAAAGCACCCGTGGCCCCATCAATAAGTGCAGGGGATGAAATTGTTCAGATGGACAGAATGCGAAAAATCATTTCTGAGCATATGATTAAATCCATTCAGGTTTCGGCTCATGTTACAAATATGCTCGAAGCCGATGTCACCAATGTTGTTAATTGGAGAAATAAAGTCAAAGACGATTTTGAGAAAAAAGAAGGAGACAAAATAACATTCCTTCCAATATTCCTGGAGGCAATCATAAAAGCGCTAAAGGATTTCCCGATGATCAATTCATCTGTCGATGGCGATAAAATTATTATCAAAAAAAGGATTAACCTGGGAATAGCTGTTGCTTTGCCAAATTATAACCTTATTGTGCCTGTAATAAAAAATGCCGATTTTTTAAATTTAACAGGTCTCACAAAGGAATTAAACCGATTGGCAAATGCTGCAAGAAATAATAAACTTAGGCCCGAAGAGATTCAGGATGGTACGTTTACAATTACTAACTTCGGGTCATTTAAAAATTCAATAGGCACACCCATTATCAACCAACCCCAGGTGGCGATTATTGCAATAGGAAGCATCGAGAAAAAACCTGCCGTTCTTGAAACTCCACAGGGCGATGTTATTGCAATACGCCATAAAATGTTCCTTTCACTTACCTACGACCATAGAATTATTGACGGCTCGCTTGGGGGAATGTATCTCCGAAAAGTTGCCGATTACATCGAGGCATTTGATGTTAACAGAGGAATTTAAAAAGCATAAACTAAAAATATATTTTGACATGATTAAGGACAGAAAATATCATATTAAAAAAACAGATAAAGAAATTTTAAAAAAGTGGTACGGGCTATTGACTCTTGGCAGAGCCCTAGACGACAGAGCTCCGAATTACCTGAAACAAGCGATAGGATGGTCATACCATGCACCCTATGCCGGGCACGACGGAATTCAACTGGCAATAGGACAAGTGTTCGACAAGGATCATGATCATTTATTTCCCTATTACAGGGATATGCTTACTACACTTTCAGCCGGACTTACTGCAAATGAAATTGTTCTTAACGGAATCTCAAAAGCTACTGACGTTGCCGGCGGTGGCAGACATATGTCAAACCATTTTGCAAAACCTGAATGGAATATTCACAATTCATCATCCTGTACGGGTAACCATCCTTTGCAGGGAGTTGGAACAGCAAGAGCATTTAAAAAATATGGGGTTAAGGGTGTTGTTATAACTTCGCAGGGAGAATCATCAGTGTCTGAAGGATATGTTTATGAGGCAATCAATGGAGCTTCAACCGAAAAACTTCCAGTATTATTTGTTTTTCAGGATAATGGATACGGTATTTCTGTTCCCAAAAAGGATCAGACAGCAAACCGTAAGGTTGCAAACAATTTCTCAGGATTTAAAAACCTGAAAATTTTTCATTGTAACGGAAAGGATGTTTTTGATTCTATGAATACCATGACAGAGGCAAAAGAATTTATTGAAAAAAATGGTATCCCGGCTATTGTACATGCCAATTGCGTCAGAATTCATTCGCATTCAAACTCCGACCGTCATGAGCTTTACCGCGACGACTATGAAATGAATTATGTGCTCCAATATGATCCGCTTGCCAAATATCGCAGATTACTTCTTCGGTATAACCGTTTTACTGAGAATGAATTATTGGAGATAGAGGCCCAAACAAAAGAAATTGTAAAGGAAGCTCACAAAAATGGGATGGCAGCCCCTGATCCTGATCCTAAATCTATTTTTGATTTCGTCATTGCCGAACCTTATGTTTCGGAAAAATACCCTGAAGGAATCCATGACTTACATGGTGAGCCTAAAAAGCTTATAGAAGCCTTAAATGAAACTCTCAAAGCAGAATTCAGGCATAATCCTGATACTTTTATCTGGGGTCAGGATATGGCGAATAAAGATAAAGGAGGAATATTCAATGTAAGCAAAGGAATGCAGCAGGAATTTGGCCCCGAAAGAGTTTTTAATGCTCCAATCGCTGAAGATTTCATCCTGGGTACAGCCAATGGTATGTCTCGTTTTAGCCAGAAAATACGTATCGTTGTGGAAGGAGCTGAATTTGCCGACTACTTTTGGCCGGCAATGGAACAGCTTGTTGATACATCTCACGATTATTGGAGATCTAATGGTCAGTTTTCTCCAAACATTACTATTAGACTGGCATCAGGAGGATACATAGGTGGAGGCCTTTATCATTCACAGACTATTGAAGGTACACTAACTACATTTCCGGGAATCCGTGTTGTTTATCCTTCATACGCTGATGATGCAGCCGGATTACTCAGAACCTCTATTAGATCAAAGGGAGTAACAATGTTTCTTGAACCAAAAGCACTCTATAATAGTCCAAAAGCAGCTACTCCTATACCTGATGATTTTGAAGTACCTTTTGGCAAAGCAAAAATCAGAAGGCCGGGTAAAGACCTAAGCATGATTACTTATGGAAACACTACTCACATGTGTGTTGAAGCAGCCGAAAAACTTGAAAAAGAACTAGGCTTAAGTGCTGAAGTTCTCGATTTGCGATCTCTGAATCCTCTGGATGAAGAAGCTATCCTTTCAACAGTCAAAAAAACCGGTAAAGTGATGGTCGTTCATGAAGATAAGATTTTTGCAGGTTTTGGTGGGGAAATTACTTCCCTGATTACCGAAAAAGCTTTTGAATATCTTGATGGTCCTGTTAAACGCGTTGGTTCGCCTTTTACCCCGGTAGGTTTTAACAGAATACTTGAAAAGGCGATTTTGCCAAATACAGAAAAGATATATAACGCAGCAGTCGAATTGATAAAATACTAATGATTACAAACATGAAGAACACAGCCATCATATATAGTTTCAATTCCGTTAAAACGGCTAAAATAGCAGAGAAAATTAAGGAAGCATTTGGTTCAGATGATGTTGATATGGTTAATGCAGAAGATATCAATGCTGAGAATTTTCAAAAATTTGATAATATTATAATGGGTGTTCCTACCTGGTTTGATGGTGAACTCCCAAATTATTGGGATGAGTTTGTGCCTGACCTTGAGGATTTAAATCTTAAAGGAAAGAAAATTGCAATATTCGGTCTTGGAGATCAGAAAAATTATGGAGAAAATTTTATTGATGGTGTAGGAATAATGGCTAATCTGATAGAAAACTGTGGTGGCACGATAGTCGGATACACATCCACAGAGGGGTATAATTTCGAAGCGTCCCTGGCTCAAAAAGGTAACCAATTTGCGGGACTTGCTATTGACTATGAAAATCAGGGTACTAAAAATAAAGAAAGAGTTACTTCCTGGGTAGAACAATTAAAAAAGGAGTTTAGCTAACTTTTAATTTATTGATTTGGGGTTTTCCTTACTCAGCGCCCGTTGCTGCTGCGAAGCATATCATCAAAAAAAGCATGTAAAAGACAATCTGATAAATCTGTTCAGACTTTGGGTTGTTCCCTGATTATCCTTTCCAACAAAAATGCTAAACTATTTTTCGCTTATTGAATATTTTCTATTGTTTTTTTTACGCGATTCATGACGCTAACTTTCATATTGTAACATTTACACCAATAATCTATCAATTTACTTACAATCTGTAAGTAAAGATATAAATTGATGATAAAAAAAGTTTACTTGTTATGGCTTATTAGAATAATTATTACTTGATTTGTATTTAAATAAAAAAACACCTGATGAAAATGTTGTGCAAATACATCAGGAAATTTCAGTAACGAATATCAAAATGGCAAAAGACAAAGTGTTTGTTTTCGATACCACCCTCAGGGATGGTGAACAGGTTCCGGGTTGTCAGCTAAATACAGTTGAAAAAATTGAAGTGGCAAAAGCCCTGGAGGCTTTAGGTGTGGATATTATTGAAGCGGGATTTCCGATTTCAAGCCCTGGCGATTTTAATTCAGTAGTAGAAATATCAAAAGCGGTAACAAACCCAATTATTTGTGCTCTTACCAGAGCCGTGAAAAAGGATATTGAAGTTGCAGCCGAAGCGTTAAAATATGCAAAAAGAGGCAGAATACATACAGGTATCGGAACATCCTATTATCATATTTACCATAAACTGATGAGTACCCCTGAAGGTATTATTGAACGGGCTGTTGAAGCAGTGAAATATGCCAGAAATTTTGTTGATGATGTGGAATTTTATGCCGAAGATGCCGGCCGTACCGATAATAAATTCCTTGCAACAGTTGTTCAGGAGGTTATCAGAGCTGGAGCTACAGTTATAAATATACCCGATACTACCGGATATACTTTACCTGATGAGTTTGGTAAAAAAATAAAATTTCTCAAAGATAATGTAGAGGGTATCGATGATGTGGTTATTGCTACTCATTGCCACAACGATTTAGGTATGGCTACTGCAAATACAATTTCAGGAGTGCTAAATGGTGCCAGACAGGTTGAAGTTACAATTAATGGGATCGGGGAACGGGCAGGTAATACTTCACTTGAAGAAGTTGTTATGATCTTAAAGAGTCGTAAACATCTCGGATTTTACACGGAAATCAACACAAAAAAAATATATAAAACAAGCAGACTCATTTCCACGCTGATGAGAATGCCGGTTCAACCCAACAAGGCGATTGTAGGCCGGAACGCTTTTGCCCATTCCTCTGGAATTCATCAGGATGGCGTTTTGAAAAACCGGGAAAATTATGAGATAATCGACCCAAAATCAGTTGGGGTCAATGAGTCGGGCATTATTCTTACTGCCCGAAGCGGTCGCGCTGCCTTAAAACACCGGTTGGAACGTCTCGGATACAAGTTCAGCAAGGAAAAACTTGAACATGTATATGATCAGTTCATAACTTTGGCTGACCGAAAAAAAGATATCACGGATGATGATTTGAAAATCCTTGCCGGAAAAGAAGTCAGAGCTGAAGATCTACCTATCTCGCTTTTGGCTCTTCAGGTTCTTTCAGGTAAAGGTACAGTACCTATGGCAACCGTAACTCTTAATATAATGGGAGAGAAGCATACTGCCAGCGCAACCGGGAATGGTCCTATTGATGCTGCATTTTCTGCTGTACGGCAAATTGTTACCAAAAAGGCTAAACTGGAAGAGTTTCTCATTCAGGCAATTACCCGTGGTAGCGATGACCTTGGCAAGGTTCATGTACAAATCGAAAGCAGAGGGATAATGTATTATGGCTTTTCTGCATCTACAGATATTATAACAGCTTCTGTTGAGGCATTTATTGATGCTCTAAGTCAGGTTCAGTAGCCCTCTTTTACGCTATTATAAATCGTACTTGGGATATTGTTTACCAGATTTGATATTATTTTAACGGAGAACAGAAAACCCAGATATTTTTATCTTTGCTATCTTCTCTTTCGGACCTGAATGTTCTACTCAATTCCAGCTCGCCTGAGAAACATTTTCGTTTTATTATTTCAGATTTTAAACATTTTTTAACATTTCATGTTGAATATACCTGCTGTCTGACTTGTCTAAACACGTAGTCACTAATTATTAATTATAAAAAATGAAATACTTAATTGTTACGATATTTGTAATCTTAACTGTATATACTGTTAATGCGCAACCTGCGGCCCCTGTTTACCCTCCAAGTGAAATTCCAAAGGATGGGTCAATAAAAGGCAGAGTTTTTGATTCGGGAGCTTCTAAACCAATGGAATTTACCAGTATTGCATTATACAACGCTTCTGACTCCTCACTTGTTACCGGGACGATTTCTGCAACAGATGGTTCATTTTCATTAAAAGGTTTACCTTTTGGCACATACTATATAATAGCCAATTTTATGGGCTATGAGAAAATTGTAATCGGCAATATAGTTTTATCCGACGAAAGACACCTTACTGATATTGGTATAATCAACCTCAAACCCTCTTCGCAGAATCTTGAAGAAATTGAAGTCGTTGCAACCCAGAACAGGGTGGAATACAAAATCGATCGTAAAGTCATAAATGTTTCGCAGGATCTTAATGCTGCAGGCGGATCTGCAGCCGATGTTCTTCAAAACACTCCTTCGGTTACTGTTGATATAGATGGAAATGTCAGTCTCAGAGGGAGTAGCAACTTTACCGTCCTTATCGATGGCAGACCATCTCCTCTGGCAGGCAATGATGCACTGCAACAAATCCCCGCAACATCTATTCAAAATATTGAGATCATAACAAACCCCTCTGCAAAATTTGACCCTGATGGGATGGCCGGTATTATCAATATCGTCATGAAAAAGAATTCATTGCAGGGTTTATCTGGCATTTTTAATACCAGCATTGGAACCGGCGAGAAATATTCCGGGGATTTTCTCCTTAGTTATAAAACCCAGAAGTATAATCTTTTCGGGGGATTGGATTATCAGGATAACAGGTATGGAGGCTCAATATATTCCCTGCGTGAAATGTACCCGAATGAACCTGTTTCTTCAATGGTTTTAATTGACGGAAGCCGCAATATGGGTCGGGAGGGTCTTGTACTAAAATCTGGAATTGACTTGTATCTCAGTGAAAAATCTACACTTTCCATATCAGCTGATGCAGGAAACAGGGGCCGGAATTCTGACATGAAAACAAATATGCACGCATATACTTCTCCTGCAAGTTATGATACATTCAGTATTGCAGAGGGTTTCCAAAACAGTGGGGGAGACTATTTTAACCTGAACCTCAATTATTCGAAGAAATTTGAAGGCCAGGGTCACGAATTGCTTGCTTCTTTAACATATCAGGGTGAAAATGACAAAGATACAGAAGAAGAAAACGAATACCTTACTGATCAGTTTTATAACAATCCGCTTACCCCAATAAGAATCAGAACAAGCGAAACAGGAACAGAAAAGGAATTTAGGGCTAAAATCGATTATACCCGACCGGTTTCTGTTGCAGGAATGCTGGAAACAGGCTATCAGCTGCGTCTTGACGATGAAAAGGAAGAATATCTTTTTGAAAACTATGATCCTGACACCTACTCCTGGCTTAATAATCCCTTATATAGCAGTGGAAACTTTTTCAACCGCAACATTCATGCTGCATATGCTACCTTTTCAAATAAATTGGGGAAATTTGAGTATAAGCTTGGATTCAGAAGCGAATACACGAACCGGAGTATTAAACAAACAATAGATTCTGATCCCTTTACATTAAACCGTCTTGACTTTTTTCCTAGCGCTCATCTCAGCAGACAGTTTGCCGGAGAGCAACAGGTATTAACTTCATACAGCAGAAGAATAAACAGACCCAGTGGCTGGGACCTAGAACCTTTTCGTTCCTATATGAATTCATATACGCTTCGGGAAGGAAATCCTGAATTAACTCCTGAATATGTTAACTCCTTTGAGTTAAGTTACCAGAAAAATATTGGAAAGTCATTTTTTGTTGTCGAATCATATTACAGAAATACCCAGAACCTAATCACCCGATACATGTATCAGGATCCAACTTTGCCAGACGTGGTAATTATGACTTCAAAAAATATTAATAGTGATAATTCACTCGGAGCAGAACTTATGCTTAATTTAAGTGTGAAAAAATGGCTTACAATTAATGCAAGCTCAAATTTATACAAATACTGGCTTGAAGGTGAGATGGATGGTGTGGAAATAAACAAAACATCCAATAACTGGGATGCAAGATTTAATTCTTCGTTCTTTCTGTCTACCAAATCACGAATTCAGGCAATGGTAATGTACAACGCACCATCTGTTACTGCACAGGGAAACAGAGGATCTTTTTTCTTTGCTAATCTGGCATACCGTCAGGACTTTTTTGACAGAAAACTTTCAGCCACATTGTCAGTTCAGGATATCTTCGGTACAATGAAGCATCAGTTCAGTACTCAGAGTGATGCCCTCAACAATACGGTTATATTTGAAAGAGAACATCAGGTAGTTACGCTCACGCTTAGCTATAAGCTTAATAATTTCAAAAATCAGTCCCGGAATTCAGAAGAATCCGAAATGAATATGGATGATGCTTCAGGGGGATTTTAAAATTCACTTTTGCTTAATATTAAATTTTCTCGCATGGCATAACTTTTGAATGCAGATGTGACATATTTATTATGATCCTATTAAAAACAATGCGCACTATTATCCTGGCTTTTAATTTATTTGTTTTTTTTTCGAGTTTCGCTCTTTTTGCAAACGATCCAGAACCACAGAAATCCTTAAGTATTTCCGGGCATGTTAAAGATGCATCAACCGGCGAAGTACTAATCGCTGCAAATGTTTATATAAGAGAATTGGGAACGGGATCTGTTACCAATCCTTATGGTTATTACTCTATCAGTCTTATTAAAGGAACTTATACTATTGGAGTGTCTTATGTAGGCTATAATAAGTTCGAACAAAAATTAGACCTTACCGCTGATATGGTTATAAATATTGAGTTAAATCCCGAATCCAGCGAACTTGAAGAGGTTGTTATAAAAAGGATAAAGGAAAACAGCAATGTAAGTTCTCTTGAGATGGGAACCTCCCAACTTGCCATTCAGACAATTAAAAGAATTCCTGCATTTATGGGAGAAGTTGATGTTATTAAAGCTATTCAATTATTGCCCGGCGTTTCAACAACTGCTGAGGGCTCTTCAGGTTTTAGCGTCAGGGGCGGGGCAAGTGATCAAAACCTTATTTTGCTCGATGAAGCAACTGTCTATAATGCGTCTCATCTGATGGGCTTTTTTTCGATTTTTAATAATGATGCAATTAAAGACGCCAAACTGTATAAAGGCGATATCCCGGCAAGCAGTGGAGGAAGGCTTTCTTCTCTGCTCGAAGTGAGGATGAAAGACGGAAACTCAAAAAACTTCTCAGCAACCGGTGGTATTGGTTCAATTTCCAGTAGACTTACAGTTGAGGGGCCAATAATTAAAGATAAGACTTCCTTTATTGTTGCTGGAAGAAGAACGTATGCTGATGTTTTTCTCCCTCTGGCTGCAAATGAGGATATAAGGGACAATCGCCTTTATTTCTATGATCTGAATGCGAAAATCAATCACATCGTAAATGACAAAAACAGGATCTTTCTCTCATCTTATTTTGGAAGAGATGTATTTAAGAATGAGTTTGCCGGTATTGATTTTGGTAACAGAACCATTACCATGCGCTGGAATCACCTTTTTAGCAGTAGACTTTTCAGCAATTTTAGCATTATCCATTCCAAATACGATTACAAATTAGGAACTCCCGAAGGCAGGCCGGATGCATTCGAATGGAAATCAAATCTTATGGATCACAGCGCAAAAGCTGATTTCATTTTCTATGCAAATCCTATTAATACACTGAAATTCGGTGTGGTTTCAACATACCATCATTTTCTCCCCGGGACAGCTAAAGGCACTGGTTCAGAATCAGTTTTCTCTAAGTTTGTACTTCCCGATAATTATGCGCTCGAGCATGGAATTTATACTCTTTCCGAAAATAAAGTAGGACGAAATCTTTCGGTTAAATATGGAATCAGGCTTTCAGGGTTTCAGAATGTAGGAAAGGCTACTGTTTACAATTTCGATGATAACTATTTAAAAATTGATTCAACCATTTTCAGTTCAGGTGATTTTTATAACAGCTATTGGGGACTTGAACCCAGACTCGGACTGACATATATGTTTAGCGAGAAGACATCGGTTAAAGCGTCCTATGCACGTACAAGGCAGTATATACAACTTGCTCAGAATTCAACAGCCGGAACACCTTTGGACATTTGGTTTCCCGCAGGAAAAAACATCAAACCCCAGATTTCAGATCAGGTTTCCTTTGGAATTTTCAGAAATTTTAGCAGTAATTCTATCGAAACTTCCATCGAAGCTTATTATAAAAAGATGAGAAACACCATCGACTTTAAAGACCACGCTGCATTACTTCTGAATCCGGAGATAGACGGAGAAACAAGAATAGGTGAAGCCCGGTCCGCCGGTGTTGAGTTTCTTGTGCAGATGAATCTGAATAAGCTTAACGGATGGGTTAGCTATACCTACTCCAAAACTGAAAGAACAATTGCCGGGATAAATAATAATAAACCTTATCCTGCTCCCTACGATAAACCTCATAATGTCGCTGTTGTTCTCAATTATCCTTTAACAAGAGAATTGCATGTGGGAGCAAACTGGATATACTCTACCGGAAACCCGGTTACATTTCCGACCGGAAGGTATGAGATTATGGGTTCTGTACTTCCCATATACAGCAATCGTAACGCTTATCGTATGCCGGATTATCACAGGCTCGATGTTTCAATTACCTGGACAAAACCGCCTAAACCAAATAAAAAATGGCAAAGTGAATGGAATATTTCAGTTTATAATGCATATGGCAGGCATAATGCATGGGCAATTAATTTTGTTCCGGATGAAATAAATCCAAATATTACACGTGCAGAATTAACCTACCTGTTTTCTTATATCCCTTCTTTGACATATAATTTTAAGTTTTAGTATAATGAAGGCAAATAACATATATATTCTTTTATTCACTGGATTTTCGCTGTATAGCATCACTTCATGTACCGAACCTATTGATATTGAACTCGACAGCAGTTTTGACCGACTTACCGTTTATGGGGAAATATCCACAGATACCACCACCCATACCATCCGGCTTACACGTTCGGCCGATTATTTCTACAACAAACCTGCTGAAGGACTTTCGGGCGCATTTGTAAAAATATCTGATGGGATTTCAGAGACGGCACTTACAGAAAATACTCAAATCCCGGGAAATTACGATACTCCTGAAAATTTCTATGGTTTACCGGGTAAAACATATACACTTGTAATTCAAAATGTTGATATTAATAAAGACGGCCGTGCTGAAACCTATTCTGCAATTTCTTACTTACCATTTTTAAATGAACCCGATTCAGTAAAAGTAAAATATGCCAATTATCCTTTTTTTACGGGAATTGAAGTGTTACTTTATGCTCTCGATCCAGCCGGATCAAAAGATTTTTACGCATTCAAAGTTAGCCGGAATGGAGTGCTGCAGACTGATTCATTACCTGAAATTATTGTCCAGAGTGATCTTCTGTTCAATGGCAATTATACAAATGGAGTAAGCGTTTATTTCCTTGACGATAGCAAGCCGGGTGAAAAAACTGAGGCCGGGGATACAATTACATTTGAAATGTACGGTATCAATGAAGAATACTACAATTTTATAATTGAAGCTCAAACAGAGTTGTTTGGCTCGAATCCATTATTTAGCGGTCCGCCGGCTAATATCCTCACAAATATAAATAATGGGGCAGTAGGATTTTTTACTGCAGTTAACATCAAACGAACCTCCGCAATAGCACCTCAGAAACCCTGATTTTTTATTAATTCAGGAATGTCGTCTTAATCAATAATATAAACTTGGTAAGATGACTCAACTTTACGATATTTGTTTAAAACAATATCAGGAATGCGAGCCAACACTAATCACCTAATCGTAATTTTTGGCGCCTCAGGGGATCTGACCAGGCGAAAACTAATACCTGCACTGTATAATATTATGAAACAGGACCTCATGCCAGAGAGTTTTGCTATTCTTGGTGTGGGTAGAACTGAAATGAGTGACGAGGATTTCCGGCTTGAAATGAAATCTGCAATCGGAACTTTTTCTGAGGTACTTAATAAAAAAGATAAAGAAACTCTTGATTCATTTATTCCTTTGCTTTTCTATTCTTCGATTGATACATTTAACCCTGAGGCATATGCCGGACTTAAAACAAAAATTGAAAACCTAAACGCAGGGTTTCATTTGGATGATAACATTATCTTCTACCTTGCAACTCCCCCAAACTTATATGATAAAATACCTGCATTCCTTGCAAATCAGGGCCTAAACAGGAAAACTCACAAGCTGATTATCGAAAAACCTTTTGGCACGAATCTCATTTCTGCAAAAAAACTGAATCTAGATTTGCTTAATTATTTTACAGAAGATCAAATCTATAGAATTGATCACTATTTGGGAAAAGAAACGGTCCAGAATATTCTTGTTACAAGGTTTTCAAACCATATTTTTGAACCAATTTGGAATCGGAATTTTATCCATCATGTGGAAATTACAAGTGCAGAATCACTTGGAGTTGAAAAACGTGGTGGTTATTATGAAAACTCAGGTGCATTGAGAGATATGGTACAAAACCATTTATTGCATCTCGTGGGACTAATAGCAATGGAACCACCTATTCTCGCTGACTCTGTAAATATCCGTAATGAAACCCTTAAGGTTTTTAAATCGCTTCGGCCACTTACCAGGGAAAATATCAGAAAAGATGTTATCCGTGGTCAATACATCCATTCAACAATAAACAACGAGAAAGTTTTATCTTACAGGGATGAAGAAGGAGTGAAGTCCGACTCAAAAACCGAAACATATCTGGCAATGAAGTTTTTCATTGATAACTGGAGATGGAGTGGCGTACCATTTTATGTCAGAACAGGAAAACGCCTCCCGACAAGAGTATCAGAAGTTGTTATCCATTATAAGCAAACTCCACACCATTTGTTTTGTAATACTTTGGGACAGCCAAACGATTCCAATCAACTGGTGATCAGAATCCAGCCAGATGAAGGTCTCCTGATGAAGTTCGGTATGAAAGTACCCGGGGCAGGTTTTTCAGTGCAAAATGTAAATATGGATTTTCACTACTCATCCTTAACCGATAAAAAAATCCCTGAAGCATATGAAAGGTTATTGCTGGATTGTATGCTTAACGACTCTACCCTTTATGCCCGGGGAGATGCTGCAGAAACTACCTGGGAGTTTATTAATCCGATTTTAGATGCATGGAATGAGGAACCTGATATCGCTCTTTATGGATACCCTTCCGGAACCTGGGGTCCTGATGTAGCTGATAATCTTATTGAAGAACCATGGCTCACCTGGAGGCATCCCTGCAAAAACCTGACTAATGATGGCATTTACTGTGAACTCTGATCAAAATTCCGGCGTTTCCATATTTAAAAGTGTTATGGAAATGTCCGCTGCCTTCTTCGACTTACTTGTTGAGGAATTTACCACTGCAATCTCCGAAAAAAGGAACTATCACCTTGCCCTTTCCGGAGGAACTACTCCGCTTAAAATATTTGAATATCTAGCCAGAATGCCTGTAGGTAAAATGAAGTGGGATTTTCTTCACATTTATTGGAGTGATGAGCGTTGCGTTCCTTCAGCACATCCTGAAAGTAATTATGGAAATATGTGGAATACAATCCTGCGCTATCTCCAGATTCCTGAAGAAAATATTCATCAGATTAACGGGGAAAATGATCCCCTTTTGGAAAGCAGAAGATATTCAGAAGTATTGAGGCAGAATATTCCAATTTCAAATGGAATACCTGAATTCGATTTGGTTTTGCTCGGAGTAGGAGAGGATGGACATACCGCATCGGTATTCCCAGATTATCCTGAATTGCTTTATACGGATAGTATTTGCTTTCCTGCGGTACACCCACTTACAAATCAGAGCAGAATTTCATTTTCTTTAAAGCTTATTAATAATTCAAAAAAAGTATTGTTTCTGGTAACAGGTAAATCAAAGGCTGATATTCTTTCAAAAATAATTAAAAGAAAAAGAGCTTATAATAAACTCCCCGCCGCTCTTGTAAATCCGGTGAAAGGTGAACTTATTTGGTTTATTGATATTACAGCTGCAAGTAAAATAAGGAAAAGATTTATATTTTTCTGAGGGCTTTTCAAAAATAAAGCGGGAAAATTTCTTTTCCCGCCTTGTAATTATTATCGGATTAACTGAAGTCTTCTTTGTTCTTTCCGTCTATAAACCAATGTTAAAAGTACACATCAATCTGACTTCTCTTTCTGATTAGCATCTCAGGACGGTTATCCCACAAACTTACCAATCCGGTGACTGCAATGTTTCTGTTTATAAAGTACCTTTCCGGGCGATAGCTGTATCTTCTTGCTGTTTTTCCGGGGATTATTACACTAAAATCCTGATAAGGGTAACTTTCTCCAAAAAAGAGGTAGTATTCATCTGTCTGTCTTTCGTACCAAACATCTACCACTCTACCGTATATTCTTGCTACTTCTCCGATATACATTCCTGCATCATAGGCTGACACTGTGTGAATTCTGTAGCCGTAAGGATAGTACCAGTAATCGTACTGAGGGTATATATACCTGTATTCATTGTACATATGAACGTCCCAGATAATATCCACTCTTCGGGGTTCTGCATATGGATAGTATGTTCTTCTGTATTCAACAGGATGATAAACGTAATTGGGCTGTGGGTTAACTTTCCTTACAGTTCTGGGTCTTTCAGGTGTCCTGTATGCCTGGCGTTTTTCAACATATACAGGCTCTGTCCTGGGAACATATTCCCTGTTGTTTCTCTCAACATTTGTCTCACGAGATGTTCCAACATTTCTTTCACCACTTTGAGGTCTTACAGTTCCTGAATTCCTATTCTCGTTTTCCCTGGAGGCTCCGGAATTTTTAGCCGGTCTCCTCTGAGGTTCCTGAGTTCCTTCATTTACAGACCGTGAACGATCCTGTTCAACAGCCCTGGGAGTACTTTCATTCCTGCTGTTGCTGACATTAGTATTCCGATTCTCAGTGGAAGGTGAATCTACAGTTCGTGGGCTTGTCGGTCTTACTACCGGAGTTTGCTGATTGCTGTTATTCTCAGTTTTTGGTCGCTCCTGTTCAACGGCTCTTGTAGTTGTTGTTGGTCTTACGGCCGGGGTCTCCCTGTTTCTGGATTCATTATAAACAGGCTGAGGGCGTGATTCTGCCGGAGCAGTTCTGGCTGGAGCTGATTCCCTTACTCTGGGTTCCGAATTTGAAGGAGCAGCCTCCCTGGTCCGGGTTTCGGTATTTGCCGGAGCTGATTTCTTTTCATCACTTTCTTTTCTTACGTTTCCTGTGCTTGCGGGTGCGGTTCTGCCGCCCCTGTCAGTTTGTGCGTTTAATCCAAACGCCAAACCTAACATTACGAATATGATTATGTACCTTTTCATGACTTCAGGTTTTTGGTTTATAATACTTATTACGATATATTCAAAATCCAGGCCAAAATAATATTATTGTTCAAAATTAATTTTCAAAAATCACAAACCGCTGTAAATCTTCTTATTACTTGTCTGTTCGAAACCCCTTTTATTAATCTGTGAATTATAGTATATTTATCCGTCTTTGATTTTTTAACTTATCCGGTAAAAATGAATTCAGGTCATAGCTCTGATGATTTGTCTGATAGTATAAGGTATGCCAGCAAAATACAGTCGGCGATTTTACCTGAAAAAAAATACTTCATGAAAATCATTCCTGATAGTTTTATACTATACCTGCCAAAAGATATTGTAAGCGGGGATTTTTACTGGATTAACATCAAAAAAAACAGAATTGCTGTTGTTGCTGCCGATTGCACTGGTCATGGGGTTCCGGGTGCATTTATGAGTATTATGGGGATAAATTTCTTAAATCAGATCTCGTCCAACAGCATCCCTTCTTCAAATAAATTTCTGAATCAGTTACGAGAATATGTTATGAAGGCCCTTCATCAGCGGGGTAACATTGAAGACCAGAAAGACGGGATGGATATTGCATGCTGTATATTTGATAAAGAAAAGAGAATTGTAGAATTTTCGGGAGCAAATAATCCATTGATTTATTTTAAAGATGGCAATATGTTTCAAATTAAAGGAGACAGGATGCCTATCGGCATAAGTGCAGTGGAGGAAGAATCATTTAATAAAACCAGCCTCAGCTTTGATGATATAGACATATTGTATATCTTTTCCGATGGTTATGCCGATCAGTTCGGGGGAGATAATAACAGGAAACTTAAATTAAAAGGCTTTCACGAAATATTATGTAACATTCAGAATCAAGCTTTTGAGAAGCATGAGGAATTATTGCTTCAAAATATTACTACCTGGAAAGGAAATAACGAGCAAGTTGATGATATTCTGATAATTGGAATAAACCTGAAAAAATGGTCACATGAGGTTAGAAGCTTTTCGAATTAAAAACTACCGTTCGATAATCGACACGGGTTGGATTAATGTTTCTCCTGATAATATTACTACCCTTATTGGTCAGAATGAGTCAGGAAAAACTTCTATTCTTGAAGCATTATTCAGCTTCTATAACGGTAGAATTCATGAGGATATTCTTCGAAGTGATATGAAGTTACCTGAAGTTGCCTGCTCATTCCGCGTCGAAAAAGAATTTTTCGAGAAAAATCTTCATCAGGAGCGAATACCGTCTCAGATTTTAAATCTTTACAAACAAAAACCGCTCATTTATCTTAACAGAAAATGGAAAAACCTGTACCATTCTGATTTATTCTATGGGAATGACGAAATTATGCAGATGATAGAAGAAACCGCAATAAAAGAAAAGGAAAATGAAGATCTTCTTTTGTTGAAAATTACCAAACTTCTGGCTGACACTTCCAGACTAACTGAAATTGCAGATTTAACTGAAAAGGAGGCTAAAAAACTGCTGAATGAAATTAATTCCCTGAACAACGAACTCAACAAACTTAACAAGAACCTCCAAAAATCAAATTCAGAAAGTAAAAGAACCGAGATTCAGAATGAAGCTGACATCCTTTCAAGAAAAATTAAAACTCTAAACACTGCTAAGGAATTAGCTGAAAAAAATTCATCAAGTCATAATAATAAGCTTAACCAGCTAATCATAAAATCGGGGTATGCAGACAAATTTCTGAAAGAAAGGGGAAAACTTAAAAACAGCACTGAACTTCTGGAAAATGTTAGTAAGGATATCGAAAATTTAAAGTTTGAACTTCAGATTAATCCCTCCAGAAGAAGATATAACAAACTTCTGAAATACCTTAAAAACCTGAATGATAAAAAAGCACAAATCAAAATTGCTTTATACAGGGAACAGGAATTGTACCGCTTTTCAAAAGAGTGTATTCAAATAGCATTCTCAAATGCATTACCAGAAGAAATTGAAGTAAAAGCAAGGGATAGCTTTGAAAAAAAAGAGGATCTTATGGATATGGAGGAACTTGCCTTACAAATTTTTCCACATATACCCGAATTTACACTTTTTGAAGACTTCAGCAGTTTATTGCCTAATAGAATTGATCTGGAAGACATGATTTACCAGAATAATTCAACCGAAGGATTTAATGCTGTAAAAAACTTCCTTATTGTTTCAGGACTCGAAGCAAGTTTTTTTAATGAACTTAATAGTCGAATCTTAAAACAAAAAATTGAAAACCTGAATGGTGAACTCACTCTGCATTTTCAGGATTACTGGAGTCAAAACCTGGGTAGAAATAATAAAATAAAAATTAACTTCGAATTAGAGCATTACGATCTTTCAAATTCCGTGAAAAAAGGGAAACCCTATCTGGAGTTCTGGATAAAAGACGATAAAGAGCGTCTTTACCCGAAACAAAGAAGCAGAGGAGTGAGATGGTTTTTATCATTTTTTCTGGAACTCAAAGCTACGGCTCTTGAAGGTAAGGAACGAAAGAAAATTCTTCTTATAGATGAGCCCGGGCTAAGCCTGCACGCGCGCGCTCAGGAGGATGTTCTCAAAGTGTTTGAGGATCTTAAAAACAATCTTCAGATTGTTTATTCTACTCATTCACCTCACCTTGTAAATACAGATAAACTGCATCGTCTGCTTGCAGTGCAGAGAGCCGATGAGTTTAATGATCATTCGGAAACTCTGGTGTTTGATCCCCATAAACTGAGCCTTGCATCGGGCGATACTCTTTCACCCATTTATACTTTGATGGGAACCCGGCTTTCTGAAAGTAACTTCATTCAGGAAAGGAATAACATAGTTCTGGAAGACACCCATACTTTCTATTACCTGAAAACAATATTTGAAGTATTCTCTCCGGAGGAAAAAATATATTTTCTGCCATCAAATGGAATTAGCGGCATTCCTTTACTTGTTAATATGATGCTAGGCTGGAAACTTCATTATATTGTACTTTTAAGCGACCAAAAAGAATCACGTGAGGTTTATAACCAGATAAAAATGCAGCTTTTCAGGGGAGATGATTCCCTTAGTTCCCAGAAGCTTATCATCACAAAAGGTATCGCAGGAATGGAAGATTTATTCTCCACTATTGATTTCAAAAAATACGTTTTAAATAAAAGAGTCGGTATAACTGAAACAAATTTGGAATATATATCCGATAATAAATTATCCAAAATCGATCTTGCAACATCCTTTGCGCTTCGCTGTCAGAGTATGCAACTGAAACCTCATGATTTTGACGAAGAAAGTCGTGATAACATTACCAGATTAATCAGCTTGGTTCATAAAATGATTGTTAAATAGGGCGGGAGTATAAATGAAAGAAGGATATCTGAGGAGCTTTTATCGGATAATGCCAATATTTGCTATTTCAGTTGTCGTAAATCATTCAATATCAGTGCAAATGGATAGATTTTACAAGCTATGCAAAAACCAAATGCAAATTCAAGAAAGCTGAAAAAAACCAGAATGCCTGCAACAGAATAGGAAGCTGGATGGAATCCATATATCCAGAAAATTAGCGAAATAACACTGAGAAGAAGTCCGATTTGTGCTGCGAAAATCTTTGGTCCTGCATTTATCATAATACGTCTGAAGTTTAAATTTTCGGAAATGAAATAACTCATTTTGATTACAGGACTCAATTTACCTTCTGATATCAATCGGAGAATGAAATCTGCAAGCAAAATAATTAAGAACCAGAAACTACCGGTAAACAGATATAAAGTACCTGACAAAAAGGTGAAAGTAGCATTAAGGCGTGACACATTCTCATTTATATTCCGGTCAGACACAGGGCATATTTTAACCATTGCTCATTTTTTATGCAAAAATACTTGATTTGAATAAAAAAAGGTTCTTATATCTTTATTTAGCTTTTATTTAACAAAAAAGGCTGCAATGTAGATGCAGCCTTTATTTGAGCATAATGGAAATCTTGTTAAAGTGTATTTGGTCTTTTTCCCTGCCTCCAATGATCTTCAATTTTCTCAAGAGTAACATTTTTAGTCTCAGGAATGTAGAAATACCCCCAGATAATTCCAACAATTCCTACCAGTGCGTAAAGATAAAATGCACCCGCAGGATTACCCAGATCTTCACCTTTAAGTATAATTGATGTTTCAGGCAGTGTTAAGCCTTTAACAATTTTGAAAAAAGTAAAAGCAACAACTCCGTTGAATAACCAGTTTGACAGTGCACCGATACTTGATCCGATCCCTCTGACACTTAATGGGAATATTTCTGATATTATTAACCATCCTAAAGGTCCGAGACTGATAGCAAAAAATGCAATGTATACCCAAACCAGTGAAATAGTTACCCATTTAATTGAATCACCAAGAGTTGCCTGAAGTGCAAAGCAGGTGCCCATAGCAACCAAAGCAACTACCATTCCGGTTAAACCTATAAAATAAAGCTTCCGGCGACCAAGTCTGTCGATCATAAATAAGGAAAGAATAGTAAACGCAACATTTACCACCCCGACGCTCACTGATGCCCAGACGGCAGCCTGCGCGTCAGCAAAACCCGACATAAGGAATATTTTTGGGCTGTAATAAATTATAGTATTGATTCCTGTAAATTGTTGTACAAACATAATACCCACGGCAATAAAGAGTGGCACCCGTAGCCATTTTTTGAAAATCAGCGTCCATGATACTTTATTTTTCTTATCATCCTGAAGATCTTCTTTCATTTTTTTAATAACTTCTTCAACAAGCTGAGGCTCTTCAACCTTTTCCAACACCTCACGGCATTTGTCTTCCTGACCTTTACTGATTAACCATCTTGGCGTTTCAGGCAGAAAAATCATTCCGACAAACATTATAATTGCAGGAATTACACCTACATAAAACATTGGTCTCCAGCAGCTCGTGTAAGCCGGATCTCCATCCGGAACAGCAAACATTGAATCGCTTAAATAAGATACCATTATGCCTATGGTTATAAGCAATTGAAACATCGAAACCAAAGTTCCGCGGGTTTTTGTCGGGGAAATCTCTGCAATATACAGGGGCACTGCGAAAGAAGAAACACCAATAGCAACACCCAGAAACAATCGGGCAAATACAAGCATTAAGGCTGTTTGGGATGCACCAGACCATAATGCGCCAATAGCAAATATAACTGCTGAAGCTAGTATAACTTTCTTACGTCCAATGATATCCGCAAGCCTTCCGCTGAACATGGCACCAATTACAGCGCCAACCAGACCGGCAGTGGTTATAATTTCTACCCATCCATCGCTTATAGCAAATGCTTTCTGAAAAAATGGAATCGCTCCCGAAATAACACCTGTGTCAAATCCAAATAACAAACCTCCTGTTGCAGCAATGGCAGCAATTATGACGACTAATGCCTTGTTTTGTTTTACATTTTCTTTTACCATGGTTAGTTTTTTTAGTTAATTTTTTTGGCGCTCTAAGATAATAACAACATCCAATTAATGAATAACTACAACTCAAAATCTTTGATTTTTTCAAATTGTCATATTCAATTACATAGATTTTATTGTACGATACCCATATTTAAGTAATTCTCGCTGAAAACATCGGCTGTATATACATATAATTCGGCACTTTTCCAGCCATCCGGACCAATTCCTGCTTTATCACCCGAGCACCTGCTGACAAAGGTTTCAATATCCCAATTGGTTTCAAGTATGACTTGTGGCAGGAATGTTCCTGTGTTATTTCCCCTTTTAATATAAATACCGTGTATGCCCCTTTCAATTTCTGAAATTGAGTATATACGACGAAGGGGCGATAAAACAGATATTTCAATTATTAAATTCCCTAATTCAACTTCCTTTACAGGAGGAAACCTGTAATCATTTCTAGCAGCAGATACCGCTAGTTCCTTAACAAGCATAAATAATGGAATATCGCTGAAAAACCTTCCCAGACAACCCCTGAGTTCACCAGTTTGGGTATGAATGCTTACAAATGCACCGCGATTGGAGGACATCCATTCATTGTAAACTGTTTTATCAATAGATTTTGTTCCGGTAAAAAGAGAGTTTATCGAATTTCTGGCCAACCTGAGTAATGCTTCTTTTTCAAGGGGCGTTGGGTACTTCGTTTCTTTGTTCAAGGATTTCAGTATTAAAATTATTCTATATACATGATTGAAATATAGTCAACAACTTCATCTGAAGGAATTACCTCTCCTGAATGTCCTCTTGAAAGTATTACTGGTTTGTACTCCGGATTAAGTTCAAGTAAAGCAAAGGACACTGCCATAATAGGACCAAAACCGCATATGGAAAGGTCGTTTTCTGAAACCTCCCTGTAAATTCCGTCAATATCCCTTCTGAGAATACAATCGATAACCTTTTGGTCCATAATTCTGCCAACCTGTGGTTTTACATAATGGGAAAAATCTGAGGAGGCTATAAGACAGATCTTTTTTGAACTGTCCTTCTTTGCTTTGATGATCGCATTTGATATTTCTTTAGCATTATAAGGATTCTGACTGCTCATACCAATTGATACCAATAAGAAATCATTGCCAAAATAATTCTGAATAAAAGGGACAATAACTTCAGATGAATGCTCATATTTGTGAATCTCTGATGAAACCGGCAATCCCATTGATTCAATAAATTCCAGATCAATATTAACATTGCCTAATGGCGTATTCCATTGTGTGCTTCCTTCAACAGCAAATCCTGCACCACCTGCCTGGTGCAGCGGATGAATAATAATAAACGTATCAAAAACCTGTTTTGAAAATTTTAAAATTTCAAAAAAATGAAGGGTTTGGTAACCTGAATAAATATGTCCCGCGTGTGGAATTATAGCTCCAAGAATTTTATTATCAGCAAGTGAATAGTCAATTCTGGGTTTTTCCTTTTTCAACAATTCAGCCATTAATTCATGGATCTCTTTTGGATCTGAAGGATAAAAGCGACCCGACACAATTGCTTTTCGTATGGATGGAGTCATATCATTTGTCTGAAAAGTTCATAATTTCCTCCTTACATCCCGCGCATCTTCCCTGATTGTCCAGACCTTCGATTCTGGAGTAATAACCGCTCCTTTTAATCAATAGTGCATTGCATGCCGGACAGATAGTATCCTGTGTTCTTGCTTCAGCGACATTCCCGAGATAAACAAAATCCAGTTTTTCTTTGGCCCTGAAATACAGTCTTTCAAGAGTTTTATAGGGAGTAGGAGGGGTATTCAGCTTATAATGAGGAAAGTACCTCGAAATATGAAAAACAGTCTTTTTCCCGGTATTAGTTACTATCCAATTTGTCATTTCATCAAATAGATCTGCATCGTCATTTAATCCAGGGATAACAAGGAACGTTAATTCAAGATGGCGCCCCCTGTCATGAATCATTTTAATTGTATTTAAAACAGGATCCAGGGATGAACCTGTATTTTTTCTGTAAAATTCATTCGAAAATGATTTTATATCAATGTTGAAGGCATCAATAATAGTAAGTAATCGGGATAGGGGTTCAGGATTTATAAAACCGTTTGAAACCATAACATTTTTCATGCCTGTTTTGTGAATCTCAATTGCAAGATCCGTCATATACTCGTAATAAATAATTGGCTCATTATAGGTGTAGGCAAGTCCAATATTTTTTTGTTTCTCCTTTGCCATAAGAATAATCTCATTTAGGGTTCTTGGATACCCAAAACTTTGATTTTCCGCTCCAATCTGAGATATTTCACAATTCTGACAAAAGCTGCATTTCAAATTACATCCCATTGTTCCGATAGAAAGAATCTGACTTCCGGGATAATAGTGATACAGTGGTTTTTTCTCAATCGGATCAGTCTGTATGGCAACCGGCTTGCCATAAACCTCACTGAATAATTTGCCTGAATTATTAATCCTTACTCCGCAGATCCCCTTAAAACCCTCTTTAATAATGCAATTATGTGGACAAAGCTCGCATCGCACGGCGTTTTCAGAAAGTTGTGAAAAAAAACTTGCTTCCTTCATAATAATTTGGCTTTAAAACCTAACCGCGATTATCCGGCAAAACAAAGTTAATTCAGAAAT
>CAYOLQ010000038.1:22642-28129 GCA_964404825.1 uncultured Chitinophaga sp. | reverse complement strand
AATCCAAATCAGGTGCAGGCAGCTCTCGACACAATCCATCCGTTTGCAGACATAACGTATGATTTAATCAGGGATTTGCAGTTTTCCGATCGGATAGACATAATCGGACATGAATGGAAAGATGTAAAAGTTGATCAAGCCGGCAATACCGCGGAATACTTTGTAAATACAAAGTTAAACTGGCTTATTAAAGATTCTGAAGGATTTATTTACAAAATGCGGTTTATTGATTATTACAATTCTCTGGCTGAAGCAGGTTACACCACCTTTGAATACCAGCGCCTATAATTAAAAACGACTCCCTATTAAGCCTATCCTGATTTATGGTTCAACACTTGTAAGCATTGCATTGATTTCATACTCAATTGCATTTTTCAGTTTCCACAGAAGAAAACAGCTTACAGGCAAGGTACTCAGCTTCCAGACAATCGGTCTTCTTCTCGATATTACTGCAACAATTCTGATGATAATCGGATCTTCAAAAGGTCCGTTTACCCTCCATGGATTTCTTGGGTACTCGTCGCTATCACTTATGTTAGTTGATACAGCCATGTTCTGGAAATTCAGGAACGGAAACGAAATTCCCTCCTGGCTAAAGAATTATTCGAAAGTTGCCTATATTTGGTGGATTGCAGCCTACATTACCGGTAGTTTGCTTGTTATGATCAGATAAGACTTATGTTCCATACCTCAGTTATTCACAATCTTTCGGCTTTTCTTCCCCTTTATTTCGGGGGATCGGCTATCATCCTTTTCAATGCAGGCAGGATTTTTAAGAAAAAGTTTCTGAAAAGGACTTCTTACCGGCTGTTTATGCTTACAAGCCTTGTTACAACATTTACATGTGGATTCGGGGGAGCATCTATCAGAGCCGCTGAGTCAGCACCGGGAGTCAATTCATTTATAGTAAAAACTCATGCATGGTCTGCAATGCTTGTGTTTCTCCTTTCAGTATTTATGTTTTATTACTCATATAAAGCCATCCGCGATACTGACGAGGCTAAAAAATATGACAGCAGGCTGAATATATTATCTGTAGCTTTTCTAATGATTTTTGCTTTTACAACAATCTATGCATTTAAAATCAGGTAGGATTCTCAATTGTTAAACTTGAGACTTAGCTGGATATATTGAGCTCGGCAGAAAACAGATTTGTATTTGAATCTTTTTGAAATAAAAAAAGGCCGTCTTCCGACAGCCTTTTTTCATTTTAAGTTGCTTCTATTATAGAGCAGCTAATGAATTTTCGAGAAGTTTCTTTGTGTAAGGATAGTTGTGAACACCCAAACTGGCATCTCTGTAAACCAATTGGTAATTTATTACTGCTCCAAACTGTGCGTTTGTAAGAACAGGGAATGCAGGAGTACCGTTTGCAGGGTTTTTGTAGTAGCCACCAGGGTTAGCATTTGCATCAAAAATATTAAAATAACCATGGTACATTCCGTCGTCTTCTTTGAGAAGGATATCGTTTCCACCACCAGCTTCATTAATTTTAGCTGCGAGTTCTTCAAGTAAACCTTCGATGTCAGCCTGTGCAGCAACAAGAGTAGCATTGGTAGCACTCATTGTAGTGTGGCAGGTATTGCAACCTGCAAAGTTACCTGCAGAGTTGAATGAGTGACCACCTGATAAGCCGGTCGGAGTTGCCATGTGGCAGGATGCGCAGGAAGCTGTAGTTGTATGAACTGAATTAGTATAACCTGTTCCGAATTCAATACCACCTACTCCTGCAGCAATTGCACCATGAGTTCCATAATGAACACCTGTTCTGTAACCGATTGATGACAGGGTATAGTTTGCCGTTGGTTCGGAAACTAATTTGGAATAATCAATTACGTTACCCGAAGAAGCAGTAACAGGTCTTGGCTGGTGACATTTTGCGCAAAGGTTCGAAGATGCCTGAGCGAAATTTATCGTTTTGGAACCACCGTACATCGTCATAGCAACGGGTGCTGTTGTAGTAAGGGGAAGAATGTCTGCCTCAGTGTAGGTTGTGTGCAAAGAACTATGGCAGGTAAAGCAGCTTATTGCTCCGGGTAATGCAAGAGACGTTGCATCAGCAATATAATTGTTGATGTATTTGGTTGCATCTGCCGGATTAACAGTAAACGTTGCGGGCGTATTGTTCTTTACAACATAGGTAAAACCCTGATGTGAGTGACAGGGAGCGCAATTGGTACGTGTACCTTCTTCATAAGCTTCTCCTTCAAAATGTAAGGAATGAGTGTATTCAATCGATTTCGCCTGAACACCATCGCTTTTGTGGCATTGAATACAACTTTCATTTGCATCCTGACCAGCAATACCCTGCGGACCTTCGCAGCTGGTAACAAGGCTCATAACCATAGCTGAACAAAGAACCAGAATGGCTGAAGCGTTAATAACGGAATGTTTTTTCATAAAATATTTTGTTTAGAGTTTGCATTTATTTGATGTGACCAAAGTACTGATATTTCAGATTAAAAGTCAAATAGGCCTGACGATATAATTAAATGCTTTCAAAGGTCTATATTTGATTTTAAGCCGCTAAATACACAAAAACTAAACGACAAATGTCGATTTATTCTTAAAATTGTCATAAAATAACCTCTTTCTAACTTTTTATTGAATAAATTTCTATTTTTCCATCGTTCAAAAAATTCCCGGTTACAATTGTGATATGTTTTAAATAATTTATTTACTAATTTGGTGTTTTCATTGAACAAATTAAGAAGATGAAAAAAAGGCTTAAACGCAAGGGAAGGTTAAGCGCAAAGGCGCGAGGGCGCAAGGAGAAGCGCAATTAAAGAAGGGTGGATACCAAGGTATAGAGCAACTATTCTTTGCGTTTGTCTTTGGTTCTTTTGCGCCCTTGCGTTTAATGAATAATAGGGGAAGTATACTTTTAACTATGAAAGAACAAAACTACCATACTCTCATTGAATTCGCACCTGATGCATTCTTTCAGGGCGATGAGAAAGGTAATTTTATTATAGTTAATGAAAAGGCTATTATGCTTACAGGCTATTCGAGAGATGAACTGCTTAGTATGAATATGTCTGATCTTTTTCCTTCTGATGAACTTATTGAAAAACCTTTAAGATATGATTTACTAAATCAGGAACATACCATAATATCGGAGAGAATAATTCAAACAAAGAAGGGTGACAGGGTTCCGGTTGAAATGAACTCCAGGGCAATGCCCGATGGCACTTATCAGTGTTTCGCCCGCGATTTAACAAGAAGAAAAATTTCTGAGCAAAAATTAATTGAAAGCGAAGAACAGTTTAAAAAATTATTTGAAAACGCTGCAGATGCAATATTTATTGCTGAAGTTGAAACAGGTCTTATTGTGGATGCAAATAAAGCATCCGAGAATTTGTTAATGCTCCCACATAACAGTATCGTGGGAATGCATCAAACCAATTTGCACCCGGCAAATTACGAGAATTTCAGCAAAGCTACATTCAATCAGCACATACAGGATAATCTCAGACTTAGTGCATCATCCCCTTATGAAACAAAAGTAATCCGTTCAGATGGTTCAGAAGTACATGTAGAAGTTTTGGCTAATCTTATGGTTTTTAAAGGGAAAAAATGTCTAATGGGAACCTTCAGAAACATTACCCAGCGAAAGGAAACCGAACAAAAACTGTTAGAGATTAATCTGCAGTTACAGGAAACAAACGCTACAAAAGATAAACTTTTTTCAATCATTGCGCATGATTTGAAAAGTCCGTTTAATAGCATTCTTGGACTTACCGAACTTATTCTGGAAAACAAAAGTGTTTACGATAAATTAAAATGTGATTTGTATATCGGACAAATAAATTCATCGGCAAAGCATACACTTACTTTGCTGGAGAATTTACTGGCCTGGGCTAAAATGCAAACAGGTCAGATTGAATTTTCGCCCCTTAAAATAAAGTTTCTTCCATTGATTCTGGATGTTACGGAAGTTTTACAATCGCTGGCAGAAATTAAGAATATCAGTATCACCATTGAACCGAATTGTGATACTTTGGTATACGCTGATCCCCAAATGCTGGAGACTATTTTACGTAATCTGATTAGCAATGCCATAAAATTTACACATCGCGGAGGTCAAATCCGGGTATCTGTAAAAAATATTCATAAGCATGCGGAAATATCTGTCGCAGATAACGGGGTCGGGATGAATGAAACTTCGTTAAACAGACTCTTCAGAATTGATCAGAGTTTTACCTCAAGCGGCACAGATAATGAAAAAGGATCAGGACTCGGTCTAATGTTGTGTAAAGAGTTTGTTGCCAGACATAAGGGTGAAATAATTGCAGAAAGTAGTCCGGGTAAAGGAAGCCGTTTCTGTTTTACTTTGCCCGAACCTTGATTAGGATAGAATTTTTAAAATATCAGATGACCTGTAAAAATTCCTGACTATGAAAGAAAACAAGAAAACTCTGTCATCATCTGCCCTGGTGGCAAAAACACTATTGGGTCAATCCGATGCTCTGCAGAACACTTCTCATTTTACTGTAAATATTCAGAACGAAGCTGATACTGTTTTTCATTCTCTTGTTTCTCTTTCCCCGATAGGAATCTATATGACCGATAAGGAAGGAAAGTGCACATTTGTTAATAATGCATGGTGCAGAATGGCAGGACTCACTGCTGAAGAAGCCTATGGAGAAGGCTGGGTAAGTGGTGTTCATGAGGAGGACAGGTTATATATTTTTGCAACATGAATACAAATCATACAAATTTACTTGCTGAAGGTCTTTTTCATTTGGTAGCATCTCAGGATGTTGCTTTTGAATTTCTTCAAAGAATAAAAACACCAAATATTTATGATCCCTGGTCACCAAAAAAAGAGTCAAAAGACGATCAAGATGCCAGTTTGGATGCGAGAAGAAAATGGCAAAAAGACAACAACTATCCTCTTAATACGATAAGGGAGTATAGGAACCATTTAGCACATGGAAGGTTATCGCCTCACTTTGGAAATGGGAATAAAGTGTATGCGCCAAAAATGGGAAAAGAAAATAATTATCTGAATTGGAGAATAGTTATTGATTGGAAACTAAGTAATGTTGTACATGAAGACTTTGATAGTCTTGACAATATCTTAGAAAAAGCATGGAAAGAGACTATTTCCTATTTTGAAATTGAATGGCAGAAAATAACTTATTTGAATTGTTACCAAAATAATTAAACAACTTAAAACGCCGAATATTAATGAGTTTCAAATTACGTCGTGCAACCGTCGGACAAAATAGGGTACTAAAAAAACGTAACCTGTTGATAAACAACCAAGTTACGTTTTATAAGGTGAACCTGGAGGGATTATTCGTTCCCGCTATCGCGGGCCCTCATGAGCTCGTCGCTTCGCTCCTCGGTTCGAACCCCCTGCCTGCGCTTCGGTCCTCATCCCATAAGGAATAAAAAAAGCAGAAATCTTTGATTTCTGCTTAATTGTGAACCTGGAGGGATTATTCGTTCCCGCTATCGCGGGCCCTCATGAGCTCGTCG
>CAYOLQ010000038.1:4218-22542 GCA_964404825.1 uncultured Chitinophaga sp. | reverse complement strand
GAATAAAAAAAGCAGAAATCTTTGATTTCTGCTTAATTGTGAACCTGGAGGGATTCGAACCCCCAACCTTCTGATCCGTAGTCAGATGCACTATCCAATTATGCTACAGGTCCGTATTAAATTTAGAGGGTAGAATTTAGAAGGTAGAATTTGAACGGTAGAATCCTACCTTCTAAATCCTAAATTTCCCAACAAGCTCGCAAAAATAACAATTAAATTCAAATTCACCAATATCTATCTTAATTCCCATACACATGAACGCTATTCTGTGCAGAGGGTAAATAATTAATCCCAAACCAGGCTACCATCAACAGAAGAAACGACAAACTCAGTATCCATAAGCTTAAACTAACTCTCTTCGGATGCTGCCAGCGTAAATGTATATATAGAAGATACCCAAGCCATGTCAGAAATGCCCATGTTTCCTTGGGATCCCAGGTCCAATAATGACCCCAGGCCTGTTTTGCCCACAATGCCCCAAAAAGCAGTCCGAGTGTAAGAAAGGAAAAACCCAGATAAACAAGATTATCCGCAAGCAGAACTATCTTGTTTTCAAGTCCTCCCATATAATCTTTGTACAAACCATAGATAGCTACAAGTGTCGATACCCCGAGTAATGCATAACCAAGTATATAAACAACAACGTGGGGAACAAACCAGGGACTCTGCAAGGCTGGCATCAGAGTTTTATCGTAGGTTTCAGGATGGTTCAGGTTAACCATTACAAAAACGAGTGTCATCATAAGGGAATACCCCAGAAACCATTTATATCTCCAGCGCAGATAAAAAATAATTCCTATTACCGGCAGGAAGAATATGTATAAAAGCCTGGTTTCACCAAGCGTGCGGAGGGGAGGACGCTGCAAATGAATCCATAGAATGGTTATAAAGGTTACCATTACAATAATTCCGGCTATAAATAATGCTACACCGGCAAGCCTGAGTTTATTATTTTTTGTACCCAGGTATATCAGAATAAGCCCCAGCAACCATAATACTGAGGAAGTTATTGCGTACGAAGGAAAATATATCCAATCCATAAATGTCTAATTTTTAGGGTTTCTTCCAATCCAGAATAAATAAACAGCTCCTGCCAGTACCATAAATATCCCTGTATATACAAAAACTATCCAGGGATCCCTGATGGCTTCAATTACGCTGAGAGTCGACCATTTGCCCTTCTCCTCATCATACGATACCTGATAAAGATTCCATGCGCCAACATGAATGGGATCATTGACCTTAAGCTTTACAGTTTCGGTTTTACCGTTTTTTTGTATTACTTCAATCATAGACGAAAATTCCTTAGCCTCAGGTATGGTCATCGCGAGTGCATACTTAGTATCAAGAAACATAAAACTTGGCTCCTTACTGAAATTTCCACAACTGAGCCATCCGGAAACTGCCTTTAATCCGTTTATCTCTCTGGCCTCAATAAAAGCTGCCGGTACACTAAAGGAATCAACCGTTGCAATAAATATTTCGCCTTCTTTTCTTGCCGATGGAAGATACTCACTTACAGTAATGTTCCAGTTATTCATAGTGTATTGAACACCTTTTTCAACCAGACTGAAATTGTTTCTTACGTCCTTTGGAACATTCATTTCCGGTTGTTCTATCAGAGCAAGCTTTGGAGGATACTCCTTTATATCAAAATCAATAAGTTTTACGGTAAATGGAACTTCACGGGGCTGACGGTTTTTATCGTATGCAAACCAAACAGACTGACCTTCTTCAACATAAAGGGTGAGGCGCTCCAGATCCCCCGAACCTAAACTCCCCGCGAATACTATTATCCAGAGTCCGACGTGGTTCAGGGCAAAACCAATATTTTTGAAAGTGAACGGGGTAAGACGGCGCAGTGCCACAAGTCCCAGACATGTAAGTAGGTAAAGTCCCGAAAGCAGGAACGTATAACTGTTTCTGATATGATCTAATCCTGTAAGTTTTGATAGTTCTGAGGCTCCCGGCTCATTCTGCTTGCTCAACCCGAGTATCAGCACTAATAAGGTAAACAGAACTATAGCCGACATTGCAGCCGGAACTCGCGATAACCATTTAATAAGCACAGTATCCCTGTAATAGAAATGCAGGAACAATAACAAAATTATAAATCCAATCCCAAATTGCAGATTTGCCGGCCACTTAGGAAGCGATGCCCCTTGTCCGCCTGTAATCCATTCCAGAGCCGTTCCAAGAAGAATAATGACTAGTGCAATAATGAAGCCCTGTTCGTATTCTTTCCGGGTATTCGATTTTTTTTGGTTAGTGGTATTTGTCATAAATGATTTTATTTCAGAAAGTCCAAAAATAGAGTATTTTTTTGTTTTTGCACGTATTCTTCTTTGATTACCTGAATTTCTTGTAAAATTTGACATTGAAGGTTAATCGGTCACCTCATCACTCAAAAAATGCTAATCTCTAAGGCATAAAAGAATCTTATTTCGTAACTTCGCGAAAATATTAAAACCTAGTCCCATGAAGACATTCTTTAAAATTCTTATGATTGTTGTAATTGTACTTTTAGTTGCAATAATCGCCATTCCTTTTGTATTTAAATCTGAAATAATGAGGCAGGTCAAAGCGGAAGTGAATAAAAGTGTAAATGCAAAAGTTGAATGGGGAGGTGTCTCAATCTCTTTGTTAAGTGGATTTCCCGATCTGAAAGTCACTCTCAAAGACTTATCAGTAGTCGGTATAAATAATTTTGAAGGCGATACTCTTGTAGCCTTTGATAAATTTGTTGTTAAACTGGATGTTATCAGTATTTTCTCTGATAAAATTCAGATTAAATCAGTGCTCCTCGACCGGATGGTTGTAAATGCCATTACCGCAGAGGATGGCAACGTTAACTATGATATTGCAATTCCCGATACAATTGTTGAAGAGGAAATCGTTGACACATCTTCAACTACTATGGTTATTAAACTCAAACGTTTTGAAATACTCAATTCCCGCATCTACTACATCGATAAACAGGGGGATATGAGCGCAACCCTCGAGGATTTTAATTTTCTTATGAGCGGGGATATGACCGAGGATTTTACGGATCTCGACATAAAATCAACCACCGGATCATTCAACTTCGTTATGGAAGGAATGAAGTACATTAATAACGCCAGACTTGATTTGAATTCATTAATCAAAGCCGATCTGGTTAAATATGTGTTCACCTTCGATAAAACCGATATTAAACTGAATGATCTTATTCTGGGTCTCGAGGGAACCTTTGGAATGCCCAATGATACTGATATGGACATCGATTTTCGCTTTTTCTCCCGCGAAACATCATTCAAAACATTACTCTCTCTGGTACCAGCAGTTTACACCAAAGATTTTGCCGCTCTTAAAACTTCGGGTAAGTTTTCTCTCGAGGGATCTGCAAAAGGGACCTATAACGATACACAAATGCCTCTGTTGAATCTTGCAATGCAGGTAACTGACGGATATTTCGCTTACCCTGATTTGCCAAAGGCAGTTGAAAATGTAAATGTAGATATGAAAGTTTTTTACGATGGAGTAGCGGAGGATAATTCAAAAGTGGATATAAATAAATTCCACATGGAAATCGCAGGAAACCCGATAGATATGCAACTGCATATTATCACTCCAATGAGCGATATGCAAATGAATGGTATGTTCAAAGCACGGGTTGATATGAGCAGTCTGGCCGATGCAATCCCAATGGATGATGCATTAATGTCGGGTTCGGTAAATACAGATATTTCCTTCATGGGAAAAATGTCGGATATAGAAAATGAAAACTATGAAGCCTTTAAAGCGGATGGATTACTCGAAGTAATGAATGTAAGTATTTCAGGAAAGGATATTCCGATGCCTGTTACCATAGAGAAAACAAGTATGTTTTTCTCTCCGCAATTTATTGACCTGAAAGCTTTTGATGCCAAAGTGGGAAAGAGTGATATTCATATGAACGGAAAACTTGAAAATTTCATCCCATTTATTTTTAAGGATGAAACAATTAAAGGCTCTCTGAATTTCAGTTCAGCTTTTCTTGATCTGAATGAACTTATGGCCGACACAACCGCAGAGGAAGTTGCTGCGGAGGATACAGCTGCCATGACGGTTCCGGAGGTGCCAAAAAATATCGATTTCGTACTGCAGACCGACATGAAAAAAGTTCTGTACGATAACCTTTCTATTGATAACATCCTTGGGAAACTAATTATTCGTGATGGCAGGATAATCATGGATAATTTATCCATGAATATGCTTCAGGGCTCAATGCTTTTAAGCGGAGCATATGATACACGCGATATCAAAACTCCTATGGTGGATTTGAATATGTCTATCAAAACAATTGATATTCCTTCTGCTTTTACAGCATTTAACACAGTGCAGAAACTCGCGCCTATAGCAGAAAACATGAAAGGGAATATATCAACCGATCTCAGATTCACCGCCAATCTTGATTCCGCCATGAATCCAGTTTACAATACCATTGTCGGGAACGGGACGCTTATGACAAATGAAATTATGGTTGCCAATTCCGAAACATTTGCAAAAATAGCTGATGCCCTTAAAAATGATAAATTTAAAAATGTCAACATAAAGGACATAAAAGCCAATTTTGAAATCCGAAACGGAAGGGTATTTGTTCAGCCATTTGACACAAAATTAGGACCTGCAAAAGCTAATATAGGGGGAGATCAGGGGATCGACCAGACCATGAATTATTTCATGAATCTTGCTATTCCCCGGAATGAATTCGGAAGCTCAGCTAACGATGTTTATGAAGGTCTTCTTAAGCAAGCCGCATCCAAAGGTTTTGATATAAAACAAAGTGATGATGTAAACCTCACACTTAAAATTACCGGAACTTTTTCCGATCCGAAGATTGGAATGGATGTAAAGGAAAGCATGGCCCAGGCAAAAACTGAGATCAAGGAGGCTGTTCAGGAGAAAATTCAGGAAGAAGTACAGAAAGTGAAGGAGGATGTTAAGGAAAAATCCAATGCCGAAATCGATAAGCTAATGAAAGATGCTCAGGAGCAGGGAGACCGACTCAGAGCGGAAGCCAAAGATGCCGGTGAAAGACTGGTAGGAGAGGCTAACCTTCAGGGAAAAAACCTGATTAAAGAAGCAGGAAGTAATCCTTTGAAAAAAGTTGCTGCCGAAAGAACAGCTTCAGAGATGGTTAAAAAAGCAGAGCAAAAAGCTGCCACACTTAACAAGGAAGCCGATGCCAAAGCAAATTCAATCCTTGCAGAGGCGCAGAAAAAAGCTGACGCGTTGAAAGGATTATAATCAAAAAACCCCGGCAACGCCGGGGTTTTTTGATAGTAACATCTAGTACAAAGCCGAATGGCAATCCGAACACGCCATATCCTTCCAGGCATCTTCAATATCGGTCGGATGAACAAATTCCAGAGTATCAAATACCGAAACCGACTGCATGCTTCCCGGAATTCCCTGGGCTTTTATTACGTGGCAGATATTACAGTCACGTGAAATGGTATTTCCCAATTCCGATAAATGATTATTATCATGACACCGGAAACAGCCAAGAGTTTCTTTATGTCCGATATGGTCGGGATACGCGGCTGAAGTTACTTTCATATACGGGAATACATTCTGGGAATAAACTTTCTGCAATCCTGCAATAGCTTTCTTTATCCCTTCAGGATTTTGGGTGAGAACTTCTGGAAAATTATCGGCGTAGTACTGTGTAAGACTTTGTGCTATGAGAATCTGAGCCGAATCATTCGAATTTGTTTCGATTTTTGTAGCTTCAATACATGCTGCTTTTATCCATGGAATATCCTGAGGGATCAGACCTGCGGTTATGGCATTGTCGATAAAACTGGGCGGAGACGCATACCGGTGTGAAGGCCTGTTATGACAATCCATACAATCCATTACTCTTTTTGGAATAGAGTCAATATAATTCGCAGAAAGAAGGTTCATCTGATTCTGGAAAATTTCAACTTCACCGGTTTTGATATTGGTGGTTTTTACCCAATCGATGGGCATATTATCTTCTGCGCTGGGTAAATATTCGATACTGATATCAGGATTGATATGCCAGTGAATACCTTCTATTAATCCGAGGGCACTATGAGAGGATCCAATTTTCATATTCAGATTAATATCCCATGCTGAGCTGTTTTCATCCGCTAAATAATGCTTTTCCAAACGACTCTTTTGGGCATAGAATTTTTCCGGCCAGTGACATTTTTCGCAGGTCTCCCGCGCAGGCCTTAAGCTCTTGACAGGAGTTGGTATTGGTCTTGGATACAAACCAAATGTCACAGAATAGATCTGGTATAAACCTGAAAGTTTTGAACGAATGTACCAATCTGCTCCTGATCCTACATGGCATTCAACACATGCTACGCGGGCATGCGGTGAATTCTGGTATGCAACATATTCAGGTTCCATTACCTTATGGCATAAGGTGCCGCAAAACTCAACTGATTCTGAATAATGAAAAGCCTCGTAAGTTCCAATGGCTGAAAGGAATATAAAAACAAAAGTTGTTGAAACAAAAATCATGAAAGCATTTCGGTATTTTGCATCATTGAGATCAATTTTCGGCCAATGCAACTCCTGCTTGAAGCCCGTTCTTTTTTGTTTTTTCCGGGTTATAATTATTCCAATCGGTATAAGAAGCAATCCCAATACCAGAATCATCGGGAAAACAATATAGATAAACAGCCCGATATAGGAGCTTCCTAAATCGAACAGGTTGGATATTGTAAAGGTAAAGATTATTAAACCCAGGCTGATTAATGCCAGTACGCTTCCAAAAATAGAAGTCCAGTTATAAACTGATTGTGGTAATTTCATATCGTGTGGTTCTTATTTGAATTAAAATTGTTTTTGTATTCTCTGGTAGAAAAATTCCAAAATTGAGGAATGGTCCCTTCGAATTCTAAAAAAATGAAATTTATATTCAAAAACCCGGACTTTCAAAAGTAATAGCCCTTAAATCACACAAATGAACCTATTTAAAATGAATGTAAACAAAACCTGCATTGCAGAACTGCCAGAAAATTTAAAATCTGATGCACAATGTTCCACGATGCAGGTCTTTTTTGAAACAGTAAGCTGACTATTTTACAATTGCAGCCTCTTCCATAAGTACGCTATAAAAATATCCGTACCCCAAATCCTTATCCAGGGTTATTTTTCCTTCGAATACCAATACATCTCCCACATTTACAACACTACCTGAAGTTATTGTAAGGTCAAAGTTTTCATCAAACATGGTTCCGTCCTGAACATGAATCCAGTTTGTTCCCATTATTTCAGGGGAAAATTTAGTAACCTCTGCTTTAACCTTAATGGTTTTTCCCGAGTATGATTCTCTGTTTGAGTATAATTCGGAAATGCTTATGGAACCATCCACAGGTGTAATGGTAATTTCCTTCTTACCATCCTTTTCCATTGTGGCACCAGGTGAAACAAGAGACTGGTTTTCTCCATGGTTATGTGGAGTTGTACTTATTCCCTCTAGAAAAAGAATGTTTTCAAAGGTTTTGTCAAGTTCTTTGCTTTTGAAATTTGTCATTTCAAAACCACCTTCATAATAATATACCTCACCTTCAGCGGCTTTAATCGGAGGTGTAGCAAGCCATTTCTCTACTCCATTTTCCTTAACCAGCAGATAGGTATACTCACTTACCTGAATTACTTCTTTTACAACAACTTCATGGCTCGAATGGCCATCAGCAGCAATTGGTTTTGAGCTCTGATTGGACTGACATGATCCCAGAACAAATAATATAATTAACAGTGATACGGTTGATTTCATATATTTAAGAATTATGGTTTACAATTAAGTTTGTAAAAATAGATAATTCTTATCAGGAATTATCATTTCATAAAAAAAGAGGCTGCTCCTGCGGAGACAGCCTCAGTTAAGAAGTTCTCAGACTATTTATCTCTGATTATTTTTTCAAAGTGGGATTTGGGTGTGAAACTTTTGCCCATGCTGTAGCAAAAACAAATGGTTTGTGAAAAGGATTCTCTTTGTTGTGACATTTTACACAAGTTGCTTCGGTAGGTACAATCAGACCATTTTTTATACTCAGCGCCTGATTCTTCATAATTGCAGGGCTTTTATACATACTTCCGGGTCCATGGCATGATTCGCACGATACACCTTCCAAAGCTGTAAGAGTAGCAATCTGTGCAGCAGGAACGCTTGCATGGGTTGAATGACATTTTAAACATTTGGGTTCTTTATTGGGATCTGCAATATTATTTTTCTTTGCGTAGGCCCATGAAGCTTCACTGTTTAACGATTTCAGCGCCTGTGCATGTAAAGAACCAGCCCATTGTTTATACTGATCTCCGGTTGCAGGTTTGTTGTGGCAAATTTTGCATTTATCGGCACCAATATACTTAAACTGCTGTGCCATAAGATTATTTCCTCCAATTAAGGAAAGTGAAATAACTATTACGATACTTTTTAGAAGAGATTTCATCTTATTCTTTTATTAGGTTTATAATTGAGTTTAATATAATTCCATCAAAATGCACTAAACTCACAAATGCAAAAATATTTTTTTTCAAATATTAATAAAATTATTTCAATAACCATACCACAAATTAGATTCCTTTCTTATTCATTTTCATTTTAAATTACCAGAAACAATTTACGTACATAATTCATTTTTTATTTCGCGCAATCCCGTTAGCTATCGGGACACAAAGTTTTTTTTGAACTCAGGAAAGATTTAACTTATTTTTCTTTGCGCCTTCGCTGAAGCTTTAGCGCAAGGGTTGCGTCTCTGCGTGAAATATTTTTTATTTCACTCTTTCTTTGCGTCTCTGCGCGAAACTTATGAAACCGTTGAAATTCATTTCAAAAAAAAAGCTGCCATTAAACGGGCAGCTTTTTAATTTTATACAATTCGGGTTAATATCTCTTTTCCTGAATTCTGGCTTTTTTACCTGTAAGATTGCGTAAATAGAATATTTTAGCTCTTCTTACATGACCGTGTTTATTTACTTCAATTTTCTCAATAAAAGGGGAGGAGACAGGAAAAATTCTTTCAACTCCAACTGCACCTGACATTTTTCTCACTGTAAATGTACGGGTAGTACCTTCACCTTTTCTCTGAATTACAGTTCCCCTGAACTGCTGTACTCTTTCCTTGTTACCCTCTTTAATTTTATAATGAACGGTAATAGTATCGCCACTATTGAACTCTGGAACGGTTATTTCCGGGGTGAATGCTTTATCAACAATTTTCATTAAGTCCATCCTGGTAGATTTATTATTTTAATGCTTAATTTTTACAGGTCGCAAACTTACAACAATTTTTCACATTGAGCAACACAAGTTTGATTTTTTTACACTATTAAGAGGAAATATCAGCAAGAGCAAGAGTTACGAGGAAAATATGAGCAAGAGCAAGAGTTATGAGGAAAACAGCAACAGTAGCAAGAGTTATGAAAAATATAGCAACAGTAAAAGTTTTGAGAGTGAGATTTTCCTTTACTTTTTATACCAACTCAAAACTCCCTTCCTCTTGCTCTTTACTCACACTCAAAACTCCCTTTTAATGCCCTTCACCGGCAGGAACCAACAGTTTATTTCCGGTATTTTCAATTACATCCTTCTTCCAGGTTTCGGAATATCCCGGCTGGGAAGGATTAACCGTGATGCCCCAGGGATTTCTTTCAAATTTGCCGTCTTTTTCCTTTTTGATGTTGCCATCGATGTATTTAACCAATAGATATTCACTTAGTTTTTTCCAGGTATCAAAGGTATTCTGAGATACCTCAAGGGAGTAGCGGGTAAGGAAATCTCTTGCAGCTTTCTCATCTTTTGAATAAAGAGAAAGCGCTTCTGCATCTGTTACTGCAGTTTTTGCAATGTATCCCTTTTCGAGTTCCTGCTGTACCTTTATGGCATCCGCACTCATCGCATCATAGCGCAGATAACACAGGTTGGCAACCAGATTAAACAACCAGAATGCTGAAGTAGGAGAATAGGTTAACATGTCGCCATTCCCAACCTTGAAACAATCGGGTACCTGATTGACACCACAATAAATAGGAGTATATACAGAGGTGGAAGCATCGTCAACTCCAAACCAGAAAATTCCACCAATTGCATCGGGAAGGGCCGGGCGGGATTCTGCTACAAACGAAAATCCTGTTTGCTGAGTTGCAGTTGCTCTTTCATTGCAATATTCGGGTGCTGAGTCGTCACCTGATAACTTCCAGGTTAACGGGCGCCAGCGATAAGGCAGGCCAAAAGGTCCGGCACCGGCATCTTTTCTCATATCCAAAGCGGTTCCTTCAAGGTGATCACGCATGAAATTCATCAGGTCGTAATTGCTTATTTTTCTGTTGGGTTTTACCCATAATGGCATTCTGTTGCTGAGATCATGACCCGATACATATTCAAAGTACTGCTGCATATCATCGTTTACTTCCTTAAAAAAGGACCATACCCTGATGTCGCAGAAACGGGCGCCTCCAAAAGTAACTGGAGCATAAGTATCTGAAAAGCTGAACTCTTCATCTTTTCCATCGAAAAGCCCCATACTGCGGGCAACTGATACTACGTCCCATGCATAGATGCACTCAATAGCGGGATCGTTAAGCCTTTTAAAATCTTTGGAAGTAATTGCAATACTTGATTTTTTTCCGGTTGCAATCGGAAAGGTTTGTATTCTGGCCTGGTTAGCATGACCTGAAACATATCCATCGGGGATTCTTCTTGCTACCCATACAGCTCCCTTATTTCCGGATCCTTTTCCAACAATCTCGAAAATCCATGCTTCATTAGCATCTGCAATCGAAAATGACTCACCGGAACTGCCGTAACCATATTCTGTAACAAGTTCTGAAATAACTCTGATTGCCTCTCTGGCAGTTTTTGCCCGCTGCAGGGTTGTGTATATTAAACTACCATAATCCATTATTCCAAGCGTGTCGATAAGACTCTCGTTACCTCCGAAAGTTGTTTCTCCAATGGATAATTGATGTTCATTCATATTTCCAACTACAGAATAGGTATGAGCTACCTGTTTAATCTTGCCCATGAATCTTCCCGAATCCCATTCATAAATATCCAGAATACTGCCTGCCGGGTAATCTTTTGCAGGCCAGAAATATAATTCACCATAAAGAACATGTGAATCAGCTGAATATGTTATCATCGTAGAACCATTCAACGATGCTCCCTTGGTTACAATATAGTTTGTACAGGAATAAGCAGGTGAGTTAAATAAAACTAATGCAGCAAATAATCCTGCAACTACCATTTTGTTTGTTTTTCTCATATCAGAAGTTCTTTTTAGTTTTTTCAAAAATACATATTATTATTTCTCAATCATTCATTTTTAAACCGGGAGAGTATTTTTTAAAACATTTAAAACTGTAATTTCCGTTATAGTTCTTTGTTAATCAGGATAATTTATTGAAAACAATCATTTTTTTCTAAGTGGAAATAATCCAGGTAAAAAAAATAAAAAAAATAAGAAAGTTGATAAAACATAATGTATAGAAATAAAAACACATCAGATTCAATTAGGGACCCCCTGTCTGGAATGATTAACTTCTACTCATTTAATTAATTATCAAACCCTACCCCCTATATTTAAATCATATTTTTTAGACATGTGGCAATACTTAAGATTTTTTAACAATTTATTAATACACTAAGTACTTTGTATAAAAAATATTCCTTATATTTGCACTGTTAATCTGAAAGAAAAAATCGCAAAAAAATAAAAAGTTGTTTGCGACACAATAAAATAAAATAAAAGTAGTTTTAGTTAGTAGTTTAGTTGGTAGTTTTAGTTAGTAATTTGAGGAAAAAGGATGCGCTGTGACAGCGCATTCTTTGTTTTTATACCATTAGCATCAGGATTTCTTTACGGTCTTCTGCATTTAATTTAAAGTTCATACCCGTAACCCTGTTATGATCCATAATACGCAAAATGTCATTCAGGTCTTTTTCTCCTTTTCCTATTTCAGATAATTTTACCGGGCTTCCAAGTTTACTGAAGAACTTTTCTAGACCTTCAATTGTGGCAGCGGCATCTTTCGTATTAAATAGTTTTTCCCCTAATTGTGCAATACGCTCAGGGTTTCTTTTCTCTATTTTCCGTAACCATGCCGGATAAACTATTGACAATGACGCTCCATGCGGCGTATCATACAAATAAGAGAGAACATGCCCGAGTCCGTGAACAGCCCAGTCGCCTGATACTCTGCCATAACTGGTAAGTCCATTCAATGCATTGGTGGCTGCCCACATAATGCGGGCACGCAAATCATAATTCGAGAGATCCTTCATCAGCATTGGTCCATATTCCATGGCCTCCAAAATAATTGACTGAACAAAACGGTCTGATAAACTTGCATCTCCCGCCCCAAACCATGCTTCCAGACTATGTGCAACCAAATCCACAATCCCAAAAGCAGTATAATTTGCCGGAACTGTTAATGTATAAGTTGGATCAAGAAACGAATGCTTTGGATACATCGATATATGACCATATCCAAGTTTTTCATCCGTACTATTGTTTTGTAAAACAGCAACTGAGTTCATCTCTGTACCCGTGGCAGCCAGAGTTAAAACCGATATCAGGGGAATGGCTCCCTTAGGAATTACTTTACGCTTTACAACATCCCAGGCCTTTACATTGTCGTGAATACAAATTGCTGTAATTTTTGCCGAATCAATAACGCTGCCACCTCCAACTGCAACAATAAAATCAACTTTCCTGCTTATGCCAAGCGCTGCTACAGCATCAACATCTTCAACAACCGGATTTGGTTTAATACCATCGTATTCAATTATCTCAGCTCCTGCGGCAGTAAGTTTATCATATGTATCGCGATAGCTCCCGTTTTTGAGAACAGAGCCTTTACCGTACATCAATAATACTTTTTTACCTAGTGGAGCAATGGCTTCAGGTAATCCTTTTATTACACCTTTACCAAAATGTAGTTGTGTGGGCACATACGCAATAAAATTTTCCATACTATTGGTTTTTTAATAATTTTTATATGATTGGGAATTCAAAGTTAGAAATGTCATTAATTAAAACAGATATTTTTACAGTAAACCGGGGTTGAGCATATTCAAAATATGCAATATTTTAGAGCGGGTAAACTAATTCGATGAAACTAATAATAAATAACCCCCGCCGAATGATCCCCTGATGCTCCGGTTACAGATGAAAAAACATTATTAATACCATTAATTCTTAGGTATGCCAGAAAAGCGAATATCATAGCTTCCTTAAAATCAATGAGTTCATAATCAGGAATTACAATCTTACAGTAGGTCTTTTGCTCTATTAGTTCCATAAGAAATTTATTTTTCGCACCTCCGCCTGTAACCAGCAAATTCCCGTTGGGATGTTTATTCAATGTATAACTTATCTGAATGGCAATATGTTCATATAAGGTTCTGAGCGTATTATTTATATCCTTATGTTCATTCAGGTAAGGTTCCATATACTTTAAAAACCATTCACGACCTAATGATTTCGGTGCATCCAGCTTATAATAGTCAAGTTTATTAAGCCTTTCAAGTAGTAAAGGGATTATTTTCCCTTTTCGTCCGGTCTCCCCATCCTTATCATAGAACTGACCGGTTTTTCCGGCCAGAAAATTTAATCCCATGTTTACAGGGCAAATATCAAAGGCGATTCTTTTATTATCCTTACGAAAGGAGATATTTGAAAAACCTCCGAGATTCAGACAATAACTATAGTCTCCAAACAAGTATTCATCCCCTGCAGGTACCAGAGGAGCTCCGTTTCCTCCCAGAGCAAGATCCCCGCCTCTGAAATCGCAAATTACAGGGATCCCGGTAACTGTGCGTATATCATGGCCATTGCCGATTTGAAGAGTGAAGCCTTCCGTGGGCTGATGAAAAACCGTATGTCCGTGAGAAGCTATGAAATCCGGCCTTAATTTGTATTGAGTCAGAAATTTCTTCGATTCCCCGCCAATCCATTTGCCGTAAGTATGATCAAGTTTTATCAGTTCAACACCAGTCATCCTTATTGCGTTCTCAAGTGAATAAGCCAACCCTGATGGATAGGGGATTGTAGCAGCTTTTTCAATACTAAACTTCCAGACAGATTCATTCCTTGAAAAATAACAGAAGGCCATGTCAAGTCCATCAAGTGATGTTCCCGACATAATCCCTAATATTCCGGAAGATTTAAGATCCTTTACCATATAAATTTAGTATGATAGATTTTCTGATTCCCGACGGCGTCTTTAACATATAGTTCAAGCTGATGTTCAATGCCGGATTTAAGTCTTTCAGGATCAAAGGTATACACAATTAATTCATTCTTGGGATCATATTCAAAAAGAACCCAGGAATTATCAATATATCCCTGATATTCATATACTCCGCTTAAATTGTCCTTTACTGTAAACCGGATTGATGATTGTGAATTCATTATTGCTCCTGACTTGATATTTGCCGGAATAATAACAGGTGCAATGGTATCAACAACAAGTGTATATTTACCCAATTTGTTAATGCGTGCAGAAACCCTGTCACCTTTCCATGTGCTAAACAGGCATGAAGGATTTATTTCTCCGTTAAGTAAGGCAATTACAATTTTACTTCTCAGAGTCTCAGGAATTAAATCGCCTGAAAAGGAAAGCTCAGCCGGTTTATGCAAAGGAGTATATGCATCACCCATATAATGTGTAAAGGGATAAATACTTTGATAACCGACATCTGAACGGGCATAGGTAAAAAGTATATCTTCATACGGGGAATTTGCAGGTATAGAAAGCATTACCTGAGCATTTTCAAAATAATTAGGAGTATTCCATTTAAATAATTTGCTGTCGTCGGAGATAGTTTTTTTATCAAAAATTGCCGGCATCAATCCTTTAACATAGAATTCAAGGCTGGACATATTGCCATAAGCATCTGTGACGCGAATATTTAAATGGGAAATTTCACCGGGATTAGAAGCTACGAGTCCGTCATTTTCAAGCAAATGATAAAGGCTCAGACGATTATTAGGTTTTCTGTACAGAAGATGAACTTTACGGTTTTTTTCAATTTTGGCACGGAAATCAATATGTGCATTAATGTACCCCGATTCGGAAAAACTAAATTCGTCCATCCTGAAATGATACACAGGTTTCTCGTTTACAAACATTTGAATAGAATAGACACCACACTGATTACTCATTTCATTCAGGAAATCTGCTGCTTCGAGGCCAAATCCTGTTACACCGGTTAGCGTAATCGTATCGCCGGAATTAAGTTGATAAGCCTTGTTGCTCTTTATGAGAGAAATGATTTTGGGAGTTGCATAGGTTCCGGGAGTTGATTCTTCAATGGGATAAACATATAAATTAAATAACTGGGGAGGCAGATTATCTTTAATAGAAAAATTATACAAAAGAGGATTTAACGGATGCTGACTGGAGGTCCCCCTGATTTCAAAATGCAAGTGAGGACCGCCGCTGCTTCCCGTATTTCCGGAGGAAGCAATTATTTCACCCTTTTCGATTTTGAATAATTCCTTATCAGGGTAAATATCCAGAGTATGAGTTTTTTTCTGATATTGATAATCCCGTACATATTTTTTAACGGGATCTGAAAAACTTTCCAGGTGACCGTATACGGAAGTAACCCCTCCGGGATGGGTTATGTAAATTGAATTTCCGTATCCCTGGGTCTGAATCTTAATTCTTGAGATATATCCTTCTTCGATCGAATACACTTTTTTGCCAGTAACTCCTTGTGTCTTAAAATCTAAACCACTATGAAAATGATCCGATCTCAATTCACCAAAATTTCCGCTCAGATATAAAGGAATATCAAGGGGAGGAAAAAAGTTCCCCTTTGGAATTGGGTTTTGGGCAAAAGTGTTTTGAAACAGTAAAAAACCAATTAGGATCAATCTAAAATCAATCATAGAGGATACAGGTATTTGCGATGAGTTAATTAAACTGTAAAACTAAAATTATTATTTTAAGGTATAAAAATGAACCTTAATTTTTTTATTTGTGAAAGCTATCTTATATTTGTGATAACTAATTAGCGTTTATGAATGCCAGCCAGGTTCAGATTATTGAGGAATTAAATTCCAGGTTGGATCGTTTCATAATGATGCTTGAAATGGAAAGGGAAGAAAAGCAATCCCTTAAACAGAGTAACACTGAGCTTCAGAGGAAGGTTAAAATGCATCAGGTCAGAATTAGTGAACTGGAAGTAAAATATGCAAATTTAAAAATAGCCAAGTCCCTGTTGGCTGAAAATGAAGATTCGCATGATGCGAAAATCAGGGTAAACAGAATAGTGCGGGAGATTGATAAATGTATTGCTCTTTTAAACCGATAGACAAGGAAATTTAAATGGATGAGAAACTATCCATAAAAGTAAATCTGGCTGAGAGGTATTATCCTCTCAAAATTGACAGAGACGATGAAGAAAAAATAAGAAGAGCTGCCAGGCTGATAAATGAGAAAGTATTACAATATAAGCAGAAGTACGCAGATAAGGACACGCAGGATTTTTTGGCAATGGCTGCTTTGCAGTTTGTAATAAAAGTGATGGAGACGGAAGATCAGATGGATTTGACCCCATTCGAGGAAAAGTTGAAAGAGATTAGTGTAAGAATGGATGATTTTCTTAAAAAGAGTAATAGCGTTCTTTAAAATAGATCAAGATTTTACCCGCATTGTTTCTTCAATTATTTGTGAAACTCAACACTAAGTAAATTGGAGGCGCACGCAAAATGAATAAAACAGGCCTTAATCCTTCGGGATTTCTCCTTTGAGAACATTGGAAGTTTGACTCACTTTGGTTCCTCCACCCATGACGTAAAGGGGTTTTACTAAGTATTGAAGAAACTTTGCGGGTTTTTTTATACCTATAAGTGAAGTAAAATGAAAGAAATAATACTATTGATAGTATCCGCCGTTCCAGTGGTGTGGTATACTTTATTGGCTATTGGCGGACTTTTGGTGGGTGCATCCGTATCTTACCTGTTAGTTCAGGCTTCCATCAAAAGAAGGAGTCAGAATATTCTCAGAGATGCGGAAGCCGAATCAGAAGTCATTAAAAAGGAAAAAATCCTTCAGGCAAAAGAAAAATTCCTCCAGCTTAAATCGGAACATGAGAAGTTAATTAACGAAAGGAATGCAGGACTTTCCCAACGCGAGAACTCCATTAAACAGAAGGAAATGTCCATTTCGCATAAACAGGAAGAGATTCAACGGAAAAGTAATGAAATTGATGCAATCCGTGAAAATCTTAACCTGCAACTGGAAAAAATTGAAAAGAAAAAGGAAGAGCTTGAAAAAGACCACAAACAGGCTGTAACACTTCTCGAAACAATCTCAGGCATTTCTGCGGAGGAAGCAAAAAATCAAATCATTGAATCTCTCAAAGATGAAGCTAAACATGAGGCTATGTCGCATATTAGCGAAATTATTGAAGAGGCCCGGTTAACAGCTAATCATGAAGCTAAAAAGGTTATTATTGAAACGATTCAGAGAGTTTCTACAGAAACTGCCATAGAAAACTCGGTTACAATTTTTAACATCGACAGCGATGAAATGAAAGGTCGTATTATCGGTCGTGAAGGAAGAAATATCCGTGCTCTGGAAGCTGCAACTGGTGTTGAGATTATTGTCGACGATACTCCCGAGGCTATTGTACTTTCGGCTTTTGACCCTGTACGTCGTGAAATCGCCCGGCTTTCCCTTCATCAACTGGTATCCGATGGAAGAATTCACCCTGCCCGTATTGAAGAAGTTGTTGAAAAAACCAAAAAACAGATTGAGGAAGAAATTGTTGAAGTCGGAAAGCGCACTGCAATCGATATGGGCGTTCATGGCCTTCACCCCGAACTGATTCGAATGATAGGGAAAATGAAATACCGTTCCTCATACGGTCAGAACCTTCTTCAGCATTCCAGAGAAGTCGCAAATCTTTGCGCAATTATGGCCTCAGAACTTGGTTTGAATGCAAAACTTGCCAAACGGGCAGGATTGCTTCACGATATAGGAAAAGTTCCCGATGATGAACCGGAATTGCCACACGCAATCCTCGGTATGAAACTTGCCGAAAAATTTAAAGAAAAACCTGAAGTATGCAATGCTATTGGCGCACATCATGACGAGGTCGAAATGACAAGTCTCTTTGCTCCGATTGTTCAGGTATGTGATGCGATTTCCGGAGCCAGACCCGGAGCCAGAAGAGAAGTGGTGGAAGCCTATATCAAACGTCTCAAAGAACTTGAATCAATGGCTTTATCCTATCCCGGTGTGCTTAAAACCTATGCAATACAAGCCGGCCGCGAATTACGGGTTATTGTTGGAGCTGATAAAATA
>CAYOLQ010000038.1:0-4208 GCA_964404825.1 uncultured Chitinophaga sp. | reverse complement strand
ACCGATAAGGAGGCAGAATCATTATCATACGATATAGCCAAGAAAATTCAGGATGAGATGACTTATCCCGGTCAGGTTAAAATTACTGTAATCAGGGAAACCAGAGCAATCAGCTATGCTAAATAGGCCCTTTCTTAAATTTAGATGCTGATATTACCTGTAAATAAGTAAGCAAATGAAAGTATTGATTACCGGAACAGCCGGATTTATTGGATTTCACCTTGCAAATTTGTTGCATAAACAGGGTCATGAAGTTCTGGGACTGGATAACGTCAACGATTACTATGATGTAAATCTTAAACTTAACCGTCTTCAGTCTGCCGGCTTCGAAATTTCTCAAATTGAGGATGGTAAGACAATTTTTAGTAAAGTCCATAAGAACCTGAGCTTTGTTAAACTGGATCTCTCTGATAAGGAAAACATCTTTCGGGTTTTCTCTGAATTCAGACCCGAGGTTGTTGTTAATCTGGCTGCACAGGCAGGAGTGAGATATAGTCTGTCTTTCCCCGATACCTATATAAAAAGTAATATTCAGGGTTTTCTGAATATTCTCGAAGTCTGCCGTAAATATCCTGTTAAGCAATTATTGTATGCAAGTAGTTCAAGTGTTTATGGACTGAATAAAAATATGCCTTTCTCTGTCCATACTAATGTGGATCATCCGGTAAGCCTTTATGCTGCCAGTAAAAAGGCAAATGAATTGATGGCTCACACTTATAGCCACCTTTTTGGAATACCAACAACAGGATTAAGATTTTTTACTGTATACGGACCCTGGGGAAGACCTGATATGGCGCTTTTTATATTTACAAAGTCAATTCTGGAAGGCAAACCGATTGAGGTATACAATAATGGTGAAATGGAAAGAGACTTTACCTATGTTGATGATATCGTGGGAGGTATAAGCCGTATGATAGATGCTCCGCCTGTTTCAAATCCTTTATGGAACCCTGAAAACCCTGATCCGGCAAGTTCTTCAGCTCCGTACCGTATTTATAATATTGGAAACAGTAAACCTGTCAGGTTGATGGATTTTATTGCAGCTATTGAAAAAAAGACAGGAAAAAAGGCCATTATACAATTTCTTCCTCTGCAGGCCGGCGATGTGCCAAAAACATGGGCAGACACGGGAGAACTGAAATCCGATTTTGATTATAGCCCCTATACACCTATAGAAAAAGGCATTGATAATTTTATTGAATGGTTTACTAAGTATTATGGAATTGAAATCAGATAATAGGTAGAGCCGGGAAAAGAACTTTTCTTTACATCATACCAGAGTTATTCTTTTTATCCTTAAAGATTTTTAACAACTCAGAAATTTCATTTGCTTTGTTTGCCTGCCCCATTTTCTCAAATGAAAACTGAAGATTTCTCAACATCCTCTCAATGGTAACCAGATTACTGCAAGGCGTATAGTATTCGGTTTTAGGCTCCATCTTTTGCTCATTTAAGAAAAAATCTATCTCTTTTCTGCTCAATACATTCCCGTTATTATAGGGATTGATGTAAAAAAGTATACCATCAGGATCTTCGAGATAGGAGTGGAGTTCATAGGCTAAGATATAATTCAGGGGGAGGTTAACCCCGAATACAGGTAAGTCAAGTTTTTGGGCAACAACCGCATAAATAACCGAAAGGGTTATCGGATTGCCTTTTTTTGTTTCAAGAACCTGATTTATGTAGGAATTCCCCGGCGAATAAAAGTTGGAAGCATTACCACTGAAATTGTTAACTGCGAAGAAAATATGATTAATAATTCTGATTTTCTCAAGAGCGGTAAGGTTTTCATGTAATTCAACCCACACGGCTCTGCGGATCTGCTCAATCTCATTTTCAATATCGGAATACTGTAGATCAGGATATTGATATTTTGCTACCAGAAAAGCACCATATAATAAGCTCTCCGAATCATTATTTATCCAGTGAATCAGGTCTTTTTTGGTACTCTCAAACTGAATTTCGTGAACAATTTCTTCTATCCTGAACTGTAAACCGGAATTTAAAGTATTTTCCCATGCTTTTTCCAGATCCGGTATGGCATCAATCCCTTTTTCCAGAAGCTTTTTACTCACGATACCTGAAACCTGAGCATCGGTATCTTCCAATAAGCGGACCAGTGATATGATTTCTTTATCCTTCATTTACCAGCTATTCGCACAAACTATCCAGTGTAAACTTCAATAAACTTTCAATAACCTGCTCATAGTCGTGGATGAATTTTTTGCTCATCCTGTTTGCAATGATTGCGCATATTGTAACTGATTCATGCCCCAGAAGCTTTGAAAGGGCAAAAAGAGCAGAACTCTCCATCTCATAATTCATAATTTTCAAATCCCCGGCTTTAAAACTATGAATTTTATCATTTAATTCCGGATCAATTACAGGAAGTCGTAACATCCTGCCCTGGGGACCATAAAATCCCGGAGAAGTAAGAGTAATCCCGCTGAATAGACTTTTATTCAGTTGATTAAAAAGAGAGTCTGATGATTTTACAAAATAAGGTGCAGGTCTTCTGTTATCCCAATCGGTGTGTCTGATAAATGCCTGTTCAATTTCCTTTTCGCAGACAGATTCTCCATCGCGGTAGTAGTGAATCAGTCCATCGAAGCCACATGCCATCCGGGATAGGATGAAAGAACCGACTTCAATCTCCTCCTGAAGTCCCCCTGAAGTCCCCACTCTAACCAACTTCAGACTAACCTGTTTATCTTTAAGGGTTCGTTTCTCCAGATCTATATTTACAAGTGCATCTAATTCGTTCATAACAATATCGATATTGCCAATACCGATCCCGGTTGAAAGAGCTGTAATCTTTTGCCCTCTGTAATAACCTGTATGGGTAATAAATTCTCTGTTGCTCATTCGGAAATCAATTCTGTCAAAAAGCGAAGAAACCTTTTCAACTCTCCCGGGGTCACCAACAAGTATAATCTTATCAGCAATATTCCCGGGTTTAAGGTGGAGGTGATAAACACTGCCGTCATCATTTAAAACTAACTCCGAGGTGGCAAGATTATTATTGTTCATGGTAAGAGTTTTAATATACCAAAATTACGACTATTTTTGCAGTGAAACTCTTCAATTCAGATTGCTGACATCATACTTTTCAACATTTAAAAAGAGTTTTAGTTTAAAAAAACAAATATGATACAAAGAATTCAGACAGTTTATCTTGCAATTGCCGCCTTCCTGTTGATTCTGCTATTTTCAAATCCGATAGCACAGATCGTAGTTTCAGAAAGTCTCTATCTTACCCTTTCGCATTCCAAAATTGTAGCTGTTGATAATGAGTTATTTACAACTATTTCAACCTGGCCAATAACCGTTTTGCTTTCCGTTATTGTCCTGATCGAAATCGGAATAATCTTTCTATATAAAAAACGGCAATTACAGATGCGACTGAGTATTTTTAATCTGCTGCTTATGTTTGGATTGGTAGGATTGATTTTCTACTTTACAAAAACTACCTTGCACAATATGGAAGGCATAAAAAGTTATTTTCTATGGCCGGTTGTATGCCCGATGATTTCAATAGTTTTGAATTACCTTGCACTTAAGGCAATACAGAAGGATGATAATCTGGTTCGTTCTTATGAAAGGATAAGGTAAGAGACGTATCAGATAATCCTCATATTATCCTGACTTGTAATCTTTTCGCAATAATAGCATTTAAGAATTACATTTTTTTTGTCTACAACGGCAAATCTGGTTATAATTTCCTCATTATTAGTGATACACTTGGGGTTTACACATTTTGCAATTCCTGTAATGGTGTCAGGAACTTCAACAACTTTCTTTTCGATAACATTATAATCTTTAATGATATTCAGTTTTGCTTCGGGTGCTACCAGTGCGATTTTATTAATATCTTCATTTCGGAAAAACATTCCTGAAATCTTAATAATTGCTTTCTTTCCAAGCTTTTTACTGTCGAGATTAGAACCGAAGGTCACCTGATTTTCAATTCGATCAAGCCCAAGGATAGAAATTACCTTAAAAAGATCTTTTGCAGGAATATGGTCAATTACGGTGCCATCTTTAATGGCACTAACAACAAGGTGTTTTATGTCTTTCATTTCTTTGTTTTTTATTTCAAACCAAGTATTGAACTGATGATAGCCTGTCTTACAAATACACCATTCAGTGCCTGAGTAAAGTAATACGCCTTTTCGTTACTGTCAACATCCAGATGTATCTCATTTACA
>CAYOLQ010000037.1:0-29034 GCA_964404825.1 uncultured Chitinophaga sp. | reverse complement strand
TAAAATTGCCGCTGTCGTACAGACCAACAACATCGCCGGGGAATGCCTCTTCAATGATACTCTTTGCATTGCCCATAAAACTTGCAGGTGATGGGAAACGCAGTTTTTTGCCCTGACGAACATGAAAATAAAACTTATTTCTTTCAAAAGTACCTGAGCATATTCTCAGAAATGCGATGCGGTCCCTGTGATTTGGATCCAGGTTGGCATGAATTTTAAAAACAAAACCTGTAAGTTTGGTTTCCGTTGGCTCTACTATTCTTTCGCTGGCCTGACGGGCTCTTGGACTTGGTGCCAATTCGCAGAAAGTATCCAAAAGTTCCTTAACTCCAAAGTTATTGATAGCGCTACCGAAAAACACCGGTGCCACATTTCCATCCAGATAATCATTAACATTAAGTTCTTCGTAAACTTCCTTAATCAAATGGATATCCTCACGAAGTTTTTCAACAAACTTTTCAGGAATGTGCTCTTCAATTTCTTTTCCAAAAACATCACTGATATTAATGATATCATCAGTTTTCTGGCTTTTATTTCCCTCGAAAAGATTCAGATTTTGTTTGTGTATATTGTAAACACCATGAAATTTATTTCCCTGACCAATTGGCCATGTAAGCGGGATTGCATGAATAGACAGCTGTTTTTCCACTTCGTCGAGAAGGTCGAATGTGTCTTTACCTTCCGCATCCATCTTATTGATAAAGACCATTACCGGTGTGTTACGCATCCGGCAGACTTCCATAAGCTTAAGTGTTTGTTCCTCAACCCCTTTAACGGAGTCGATAACCAGTATAACGCTATCAACGGCAGTGAGGGTCCGGAATGTATCTTCGGCAAAATCTTTATGTCCGGGAGTGTCGAGAATATTAATGCGCAATCCTTTATAATCGAACGCCATAACTGAAGTGGCAACCGAAATACCTCGCTGCTTCTCTATTTCCAGAAAGTCGGATGTAGCTGTTTTTTTTATTTTATTACTTTTTACAGCACCGGCAATCTGTATAGCTCCGCCGAAAAGAAGAAATTTCTCAGTCAGAGTTGTTTTCCCGGCATCAGGGTGAGAGATAATGGCGAAGGTGCGACGCTTTTTTATTTCGGTATTTAAGTCCATGGATAGTATTAAACAATTGGGACCGCGAAATTAGGTAAAAAATGGGATTAAAGAAATAGCTTTACCTGAAGCGTCGGAAAGAAGCAATCAAAAGATCCGGATTCCGAATACTTAACACTTCGGGGTGATATCTCCTGCGCTTTGCATGCAGCTAAAGTCCGTTTTTTTAACTAATTTTGCGTTTTGGTATATTTTAACAGTTTAATTGAAATTCACATTTCATATGGTTTCTATTGCTAAAAATCGTCCTGCATTTTTAATAATTCTGCTTGTCTCATCAGCGCTTATTGCATTTGGTTTTTTTTTCAGACCGGGTTTGAGTGAAACGTCTGCAGAAGCAGAACCGGAGAATGATCCAAAAAGAAATTATGCAGTGTTTTCTCTGAATATCCCCTCTGATATTGAATTTGCAGGAGAAAAAGTACCTGTTGAGGAAGTTGACATCCGCGAAAATCTGGATCGTGAATTACTTGTAAATACCTACTGGCAATCGCAGACTTTACTTTTTATTAAAAGGGCTAACCGGTTTTTCCCGGTAATTGAACCCATATTAAAAAAACACGGAGTTCCTGACGATTTCAAATATCTGTCTGTAGCTGAGAGCGGATTAACCAATGCAGTTTCACCATCAAATGCTGTGGGTTACTGGCAGATTCTAGAAGGAACAGCCAGAGAGAACGGACTAGAAGTAAATGCTGAGGTTGATGAACGTTACCATCTTGAAAAATCTACAGAAGCAGCTGCCAAATACCTTATCGAATCGCATAAAAAGTATGTTAACTGGACCATGACAGCAGCATCCTATAATGCAGGTAGAAAGGGGGTTGACAGGCAGGTTGAGCGACAGAAAGAAATGAATTACTATGATCTTTTGCTGGGCGATGAGACAGGGCGATATGTTTACCGCATTCTTTCCTTCAAAATTATTATGGAAAATCCCGCTGCCTATGGATTCTTTATCGGATCGGATCATCTGTACCCGCAAATTCCATTTTATGAAGTTACGGTTGACGGGAAGGTTCCGGATTTTGCGGATTTCGCGAAAAAGTACGGGATAAGCTATAAAACTTTAAAGTGGATGAATCCCTGGCTTAGAGAATCATTTCTGACAAATGCAGGCGGGAAAACGTATTATATCAGAATCCCGAAAGAAGGTTATTTTAAGATGTATGGGGCAAGTATTATGGAAAGTGATTCTGTAAATATTCATAGCATAAAGTAGTTGCACGTGAGCGGGAGTTGAAAATGTGTCCTGAGAAATAATTGCTTTTTTGAAATACAATTCTTTTTTAGAGATATTTTAAAATGCAAATTGATTTAAGATCAAATTACAAAGTATATGGATCATAGCAGGGAGCAGAAGTGGATTAGTGTGATGGGTGCCAGGGAGCATAATCTTAAAAACATAGATATAGACATTCCACGAAACAAGCTGACAGTGATTACCGGGCTTAGTGGCAGCGGGAAATCGTCGCTTGCTTTCGATACCATTTATGCAGAGGGGCAACGTCGTTATGTGGAAACTCTTTCAGCGTATGCAAGGCAGTTTCTGGGAAATATGGAACGACCCGATGTGGATAAAATTACAGGTCTTAGTCCGGTTATCTCCATCGAACAAAAAACTACAAATAAAAATCCCCGCTCCACCGTTGGTACCATTACGGAAATATATGATTTTCTCAGGTTATTATATGCACGTGGTTCTGATGCGTTTTCTTATGTTACCGGGGAGAAAATGGTACGTTATACTGACGACCAGATCCTTAAGTTAATTCTTGACAGGTACAGCGGAAAGAAAATTTTTATTCTTGCTCCTGTAATAAGAGGCAGAAAGGGTCATTATAAAGAACTTTTTGAACAAATCAGAAGGAAAGGTTTCATTTCTGCAAGAATCAACGGAGAGATTACGGAGTTAAAGTCAAACATGAAACTCGATCGTTATAAAGCACATAATATTGAAATTCTTATTGATAAGATGGAAGTAAGTGCTGAAGGCGAAAAGGCATTGAGGGAATCGGTTCGAATAGCAATGGATCAAGGCAAGGGTATAATCATGCTTCTCGAAAAAGACAGTAATGAGGGCAGGTATTTCAGCCGTACCCTGATGTGCCCGACCTCAGGTATTTCCTATGATGAGCCGGCTCCACATACTTTTTCATTTAACTCACCGCATGGAGCATGTGCGCATTGCAATGGACTGGGAACTGTAAGCGAGATAGATATTGCTAAGATTATACCCGATCCCTCCCTCAGCATAAAAAAAGGAGGTATTTCAGCTCTTGGGTCCTATAAGAATTCCCTGATTTTCTGGCAGATCGATTCTCTGATGACCAAACACGGTCTGGATCTCAACTCTCCAATGAAAGATATCCCCGAAGATGTTATGGGCATTATTCTTTACGGTAGTGATGAACCTTTTAAACTGCAAAACACTCCCCTGGGAAACTCCGCAAATTATTTTCTTACATTCGAAGGGGTAATTGCTTATATTCAGAATCATAACGGAGATGAGAGCAACTCATCAGAGCAGAAATGGGCGAATCAGTTTATCAGAAAAGTCAAATGTCCATCCTGTGGAGGAAGTCGTTTAAAAAAAGAATCACGTCACTTTAAAATCGATAACAAGAATATCGCTGAGCTTTCGGCAATGGATATTACCGGGTTGCACGAATGGTTCAGAGAAATTGAACAGAGACTCTCGGACAGGCAAAATCAGATAGCAAGAGAAATTCTGAAGGAAATCCGCAGTCGCCTTGGTTTTCTGCTTGATGTAGGTCTGAATTACCTGGCTCTCGACCGTCCCTCAAGAAGTCTGTCGGGTGGAGAAAGTCAGCGTATCCGTCTTGCAACCCAGATAGGTTCACAGCTAGTGAACGTACTTTATATTCTGGATGAACCCAGCATCGGGCTGCACCAGAAAGATAATCTGAAACTTATTCATTCGCTTCAGCAACTCCGGGATAATGGAAATTCTATTATTGTTGTCGAGCATGACAGGGATATGATTGAGTCGGCTGATTATGTTGTTGATATGGGGCCGTTTGCAGGGCGACACGGAGGAGAGATATGTGCAGCAGGTACTCCGGTGGAGTTGAAATCTGTATCCACGCTTACAACAGATTACCTGCATCATAAGAAAATCATTGCCGTTCCGGAATCCAGACGTAAAGGCAACGGGAAAAAAATACAAATTAAGGGAGCGCATGGAAATAATCTTAAAAATGTTGATGTTGAGTTTCCTCTGGGTGTTTTTATTGTTGTAACGGGAGTTTCCGGCAGCGGGAAGTCAACCCTTATTAATGAAACCCTTCACCCGATTCTCAGTCAGCACTTTTTTCGCTCCATCAAAGAACCACTTGAATACAGTAAATTAACCGGGATAGAAAACATAGACAAAGTAATTGAGGTGGATCAGTCCCCTCTGGGCCGCACCCCGCGATCGAATCCGGCTACCTACACGGGTGTATTCGGAGATATCAGAAAGATTTTCGAACAGACCCCTGAAGCAAAAATCAGAGCATACGGTGCGGGCAGGTTTTCTTTTAATGTAAGCGGGGGACGATGCGAAACCTGCAAGGGCGCCGGCGTACAAACCATTGAAATGAATTTCCTGCCTGATGTTTATGTAACCTGCAAAGATTGCAATGGTAAACGCTATAACCGCGAAACCCTTGAGGTTAAATACAAAGGAAAGAATATATCGGAAGTGTTGGATATGACTATCAACCAGTCGCTTGAGTTTTTTGTTAATGTACCATCGATTAACCGGAAAATAAAAATGTTGAAAGAAGTCGGACTGGGGTACATTACACTGGGACAGCCGTCGACCACTCTTTCCGGGGGAGAATCACAGCGTGTAAAACTTGCCGCTGAGCTTTCCAAGAAAGATACCGGTCAGACACTTTATATTCTTGATGAACCAACTACCGGTCTGCATTTTGAGGATGTAAGAGTCTTGCTGGAAGTAATCGGAAAGCTTGTAGATAAAGGGAATACGGTAATTATGATAGAGCACAACCTTGATGTAATAAAAACAGCAGATTATGTAATTGACATCGGGAAAGAAGGTGGAAGCAAAGGAGGCGAAATAATTGCTGTTGGTACTCCGGAAGACATTGCAAAGAAGAAAAATTCGTATACAGGGCAGTTTCTGGCGAAGGAGCTGGTTTTAAAACGTGACATGTTAAAAGTGACAAGTGACAAGTGACAAGTGACATGTTAAAAGTGACAAGTGACAAGTGACAAGTGAATGGTGACAAGTGACGCAAAGCATGTTACTCGTTACTCGTCACTTGTCACTCGTCACACGTCACTTGCTTTGCTTCGTACTCAAACTCAAAACCCAAAAATACTCAATACTTAAAACCCACACCTATGTCATTATCCAACGAAGAAAAAATCCTTAGAGCATTTAAGCAGAAGGACTGGAACGAAATTAAGTCATCTGATTCCTGGCAGATTTTTAAAATTATGGCCGAGTTTGTTGAAGGATTCGAAAAGCTTGGCACCATCGGACCTTGTGTATCGATTTTCGGATCAGCTCGTACTGCACCGGGATCGGAGTATTTTAAATTGGCTGAAAACATTGCTTATCTGCTGACTCAGCATGGATATGGAATTATTACTGGGGGAGGACCCGGAATCATGGAGGCAGGAAACCTTGGTGCTAAGAGAGGAAAAGGAAGAAGCGTTGGTGTAAATATAGATTTACCTTTTGAACAGTCTCCTAATCTTTTTATTGATTCGGATAAGCTCCTCAGTTTTAAACATTTCTTCGTAAGAAAAGTAATGTTTATGAAATATGCACAGGGATTTGTGGTTTTGCCAGGTGGTTTTGGCACATTTGATGAGCTTTTTGAAGCTATGACACTTATTCAGACAGGCAAAATAGGGAGATTTCCTATCGTACTGGTTGGAAAAAAATACTGGGGAGGACTGGTTGAATGGATCACAGAAGTAATGTTAAAGGAAGAAGGGAATATTAATCAGGATGATCTGGAGCTTTTCACAGTTGTTGACAAAGCTGAAGATGCCGTTGAGGTAATTGACAAGTTTTACAGCAAGTACTTGTTAAGTCCGAATTTCTAGGATTGTTAATAAGCACCGGCCATTGTTAATATCTTAAAGAGAAAGGCTGTTTTTATATCCTTAAAAGCTTCTTACTTTGCGCTCAAATTATTGATAATCCAATGGTTAGAACAATTATACTGCTGATTAATTTCGTTGGAATATTTTTTATTTCATGGATATACCAGCAGGATATCACTGTAAACATGGAAGTTCCAACCGAAGTAAAGGCTGGGCAGGACTTTCAGGTTAAGCTAACTATCAACAAAGGTGAAGTAACAAGTTTCTCCCGTTTTCAGCAGGACCTACCTTATGGACTTACGGCTGTAAGGCTGACCAACCCAAATGCGGATTTCACTTTCGAGGATCAGAGAATACGTCTGATTTGGCTTAAACTCCCCGTGGAACCTAAGATTGAGGTCATCTATGTTGTACATGTCCATGAACGGTTAAAAGGAAGTTTCAGTTTGCAGGGTGAGTTTTCTTTTATCGAGGGAAATGAAAGAAAGACAATGGATGTGTCTTCACAGGGAGAAATAAAGATAATACCAGATCCCGGTCTAACTGCAGATAAGCTTGTTGATATTAAGGATTTCGAAAGAATAATTCTGCCACAAATGCTGACAAAGTCATCATCATCAGCACTCTCCGCATACCGTAAAACACCGGTACAGGTAAATCCGAGGGAAATATTGATTGACATGCAGATCAACAAAGGAAAACTCGGCAAATTTGCGAAAATTGAAGAATTTGTTCCTGAAGGGTTTTCTGCAATTGAAGTTAACTCTGCTGATGGTATTTTTAGTTTTGCAGAAAATATTGTTAAGATCTTATGGATGAACTTACCGGAAAATGAGGTATTTACGGTATCCTATAAACTTGTACCCGATCGTGGAAAATCGGTGAGTGATCTGAGGATTTCGGGAACTTTCTCATTTATTACAGGAAACCAGACGAAAAGTATTGAAATTATTGAAAAAAATTATGATCTTGCCGATACAAATGGCGGGGAAACTGGGACGAAGCAAATAAATGAGGATCCCATAGCCTTGAATGTAACTCAGAACGGGAATAGCGATTCCCTGACTATCATCAGTTCAGAAGAGGTAAAATCAGATATTAAGACTGAACCTGTAGAGAAAAAGCCGAAGACGGTAAAGGCACTTCCTGACGATGAGGAATTTGCCTTGCAATCTGAAAACGGCGTCTATTACCGGGTGCAGCTTGCCGCGGGGCGTGCTCCGGTAAAAGTAAACAGGTATTTCGGAAAACTGAATCTTGATAAGGATGTTAAACTTGAGTTTCATGAAGGCTGGAGAAAATATACGGTAGGATCATTTTATGTCTATAAGGACGCAAGAGATTATCGTGTAATGGTATGGGAAAAGACCCCTGTGAAAGATGCTTTCGTTTCAGCTTACAATAATGGAAAGAGGATCACTGTTCAGGAAGCCTTAATGACAACCAACCAGCAGTGGTACAAATAGTCCTCCCACGCCTTACGCAAAACATAAGGGATGACCGGTATTAAAAAGTACATTTTTTCAGTATCACTTTTAGTCGCCCCCTTGCTGCTGAAAGCTCAACAGGATAATATCGATGATATCCTGAATGAAAAAGTTGTGAATGAAAACCCCGTCTACAAACCTGTGGTTGCAGTTGGTTCAGGCGTTTTTAATTTTTACGGTGATGTCAGAAATAACTATATAAACCCTGTAATCGGTCAGTTTGCCTATAAAGTAAATATCTCTGCTTTTGTTGATCAGAAGCGTTATTATAAAGCAAATTTCTTTTTCATTTACGGACAGCTATCAGCAAACCAGCAATCTTTCAGTGATATATCGAAAAACCTTAATTTCCGTACAGATATTGTCGATTTCGGAGTAAGTATGGAGTACAACTTTGAACATATTTTCAAAAAAAATAATACACTTCGACCATTTATTTCCCTTGGGCTAGAAAATATCCAGTTTACACCTAAAGGGGATTTACTGAATTCCGCTGATGTCAAATACCATTACTGGTCCGATGGTACCATTCGTGATCTTGATCAGACTGATCCGAATAGTAACATGGCCATTTTATTGCACCGGGATTATTTTTATGAAACCGATCTCCGGCAGATGGAGAAAGATGATTTTGGACTGGGAAAATACAGCCAGAATGCATTTTCCCTGCCTCTTGATGCTGGTCTTGACTTCAGAATTTCGGAAAGAGTGTCCTGCAGACTTGGGGCATCTCTCCATCTTACAACTACTGATTTCCTTGATAATGTAAGTTCGAAGGGGACATCAGTGGTTGGGAAAAAAGGTAATGACAGTTTTACTTTTAGCTACTTTACCATACATTTTGACCTTTTCTCACAACCCAAGACTATGATTGTTGAGAAAATATTTGCTGAACTGGAAATTGATGATGTGATGTTTGATGATGAAGATGGAGATTTTATTATGGATCCTGTTGATGAATGTCCTGGTACCCCTTACGGCATTGTGGTTGATAGTCTGGGTTGCCCGCTGGACAGAGACAAGGATGGTATTGCAGATTACATCGATCTTGAACCCGAAAGTTTACCGGGAGCCTGGGTTGATGCAGATGGGAAAACCGTATCGGAAGAGGATTATCTGACTCAATTGCTTGAAAGATCAGAAGCCATGAACCGGTCTGATGTAAGGGCCTATTTTGAAACGATTGGAAAAGGATATGTAAGGAAAGCTGTTACTGAAATCCCTGAAAAATATATTAAGCTGGATTCCGATAAAGACGGCTACATCTCATTTGAAGAGCTTCTGGAAGCTATTGATGGTTACTTCGACTTTAAACTGGATTTTACGGTTAAGGATATTTATGAATTGAATAATTTCTTTTTCGAACAGTAGTTTTATCTATTTAATTCTTCCAATTCTCTCCATGTCCCTTTTGGTATCTTTTAGCTTTATTGTCTCACGTTTATCGTAATCCTTTTTCCCTTTTGCCAGAGCGATATCAAGTTTAACAAGTCCTTTTTCGTTTATAAACAGTCCGAGGGTGATTATTGTAAGTCCGGTTTCCTTGACCTTGCGGTGAAGCTTCTTCAGTTCAAGCCGGTTTAGCAGAAGTTTTCTCTCGCGTCCGGGAGTATGACTGTTATAACTAGCCCATGCATATTCAGCAATCTGCATTCCTTTTACAAAAAGTTCGTTTCCTTCGAAAAAACAATACGATTCAACAAGGCTAACTTTACCAAGCCGGATAGATTTAACTTCGGTGCCCTGAAGTTTTACTCCAGCGGTATACTTTTCGATTATTTCATAATCGTGGTATGCTTTTTTATTTCGGATATTTATCTTCTGCATTGCAGCGGCCTGATTTGAGGTGTAAAGGTAAGAAACTCCCGGAGGACAACAAAATTAATGTCAGCAGCAAAGCCATTGCTATGATAAATGTTAACTTAATTGGGTTCATTTTGCTGAATGGAATAAATCAGTTTAATATTGTGTATTTTAGTAATCCGAATTTTCACGTCAATCTCCTGCAGAAAGAATTAAAATGTCTGTTTCAGAAAAACCAAACCTAATCTGCATCCTGGGCCCGACAGCTTCAGGAAAAACGTTGTTTGCAGCTAATCTTGCTCATTCTCTCGGGGGAGAAATTATCAGTGCAGACTCAAGACAGGTATACAGGGGGATGAATATTGGTACAGGAAAAGATTATAATGAATATAGCATTGGCGGTTCCAGGGTGCCGTATCATATTATTGATATTGTGGATGCCGGCGAGGAGTATAATGTTTTTCAATATCAGAAGGATTTTTACCGTGCGTTTAATGAAATTCAAAACAGGGGAGTTTTTCCTGTGCTCTGCGGTGGAACCGGATTGTATATTGAGGCTGTTCTTAAGGGATATCTTTTATTGCAAGTCCCGCTGAATGAAAATTTACGTTCAGAACTTGAATTACAAACCACAGAAAATCTTGCATTACGTCTCAAAACCTACAAGAATCCTCATAACACTACTGACCTGATAATCAGAAAGCGGATAATCCGTGCAATTGAAATCGAGGAATATCTTTTGAATCATCCGGTTTCAGGAGAAATTATTCCGGAAATACATCCCATAATTTTCGGGATGGATATTGACAGAGATTCCCGCAGAGAAAAAATAACTCTTCGTCTGAAGCAAAGGCTTGAACAGGGGATGATTGAGGAAACAAAGCAACTGCTGAGTCTCGGCATTAAGCCCGAAATGCTTGAGTTTTATGGTCTGGAATATAAGTTTCTCAGTCGTTATGTTACCGGTAAAATCAGCTATGATGAGATGTTTAATTCATTAAATACAGCTATTCACCAATTTGCCAAACGACAAATGACGTGGTTTAGAAAGATGGAAAAGGAAGGCACAAAGATCCATTGGATTGGATCGGGTTTAAGTATGGATGAAAAGCTTTCGTATGTGAAAGGTGTTCTTAAAATTCCCAGGGAATGGAATAAATAATGAAAGCCAGCACCATAGTGGTAAAGATGTTGATTCCGGTAAAAATTACATTGTACTGTTTCCGGAATTTAGTGATCTTCCTCCTGAACATAATTCCGAGATTAGGAATAAAAAACGCAAGAATCACAGCAATATAATACAAAAGGAAGGGATTTTTGCTTAGGGGCTCTTCTTCTTCTGTGCGGGTTCCTGAGTAGAATAATACCAGGTAGGCAAGTAATAAAAAGGTAAGCAGGTAAATCAGGTAGCTTACTTTAAGTGTAATTGTTGAGACAGTGCGTTTCTGATGAATTCTGAAAGGCCTGAGAATAATAATTGAAACCACAAATAAAAAGACAAAGGTGGCAATGAAGATGAGATGCAGCAGGAAGTTCAAAGCTTTTGGATTTAATAAAAAATGGTTTGTTTGCACCAAGTTAAAAAAACTTTTTTAAAAGATCTTAATTGCCCTGCTTATTTGTTTAGGATCCAAATAAATATAAGTCGCTAATGCACAAAACTATTCATGCAAAAGCGACTTATTTTTTATTTCAGGTATTTATCCAGCCAACCGAAAAACTCTCTCTGCCAGAGTATTGAATTCTGGGGTTTTACAACAAAATGGGTTTCTTCAGGAAATACAAGCAGTTTACTCGGAATTCCTCTGAGCTGTGCGGCGTTAAAAGCTTCCAGACTCTGTGTATAAGGTACTCTGAGATCCATTTCCCCGGTAACAATCATAATTGGAGTGTCCCATTTATCTACAAAAAGGTGAGGGGAATATTTGTATCCAACCGGCTCTGGTTTAGCCCAGTATGGTCCACCATTATCGAAGTTGACGAAAAAAGTTTCTTCTGTTGCGCCATACATGCTAACAAGGTTGTAAATTCCGCAATGTGAAATAAACGCTTTGAACCGGCCTGCGTGATGCCCTGCCAGATAAAATACGGAATATCCTCCATAACTGGCGCCAACTGCCCCGAGTTTGTCTTTGTTTACAAAAGGTTCCTGACTTACATTATCAATAGCACTCAGGTAATCCTTCATGTTTTGTCCACCGTAATCGCCTGAAATCTGTCTGTTCCATTCCTCTCCAAAAGTAGGAAGTCCGCGGCGATTTGGAGCAACAATTATATATCCGTTGGAAGCCATCAGCTGAAGATTCCAGCGGAATGAGAAGAACTGACTTACAGCACTTTGAGGACCGCCCTGACAATATAGCAATGCCGGGTATTTTTTCGTGGGATCAAAGTCGGGGGGATACACTACCCAAACCAGCATTTCTTTATTGTCTGTGGTTTTCACCCACCGTTCTTCAACTTTTCCAATCTTTATATTGTCGTAGATATATTGATTGGTAAAGGTCAATTGGGTTTCTTGTCCGGTTGCGGGGTCGATCTTAAAAATTTCAGTTGCCATGGAAAGAGACATTTTTTCACCTACCATAACATTCTCAGCAACAGAAAAAGCTGTGTAATCGTGATCACCTTTAGTAATCTGAGAGATTTCAGACGTTTCCGTGTTGATTTTATATATCTGAAAACGGGCATGGTAACCTGAGATGAAGTAAATGGTTGTATTATCCTTATCCCAGAGCATGTTGGCAACATCCTGATCAAAGTTCTCTGTCAGATCTTTTTTCTCTTTTGTTGCCAGATCCATTACGATCAATCTTTGTTTATCGGCCTCGTAGCCGGGAGTGCTCATACTCTGCCATGCGATTTTTTTCCCATCGGGACTAAAAACGGGGTATTTGTCATAACCGGGCATACCTTTAGTCAGATTTTCAGTGCTGCCTTTTTCAAGGTCGTACAGGTATATATCAGAATTGGTACTAACTGCATATTCTCTGCCTTTCATCTTTTTGCAGGTATATGCGATAAACTTTGAATCCTGACTCCATTTAATTTCAGCCTGATCAAAATAGGGGGAAAGAGGCGAATCCATTGGCTCATCCACCATGATATCTGTGCCTCCTTTAACAGGAATGGAGCTTATTTCGCCAACAAAAATGTGACTGTATGCATAATCGCTCCAGGCATTCCAGTGCCGGTACATAAGGTCTTCGGCAATCCTTACATTGGTAAGTGGCAGGTCGGGATAAATTTCCTGAGGGGTAATGTCCATTTTTACATCCCTGATATAAAAGAAATGATTTCCATCAGGAGCATACTCGAAGCCATTTATACCACCATCAATATCGCTTATCTGGACCTTTTCCGTCCCATCAGGATTAATTTCCCAAATCTGCGAAGATCCGCTTTCGGACGAAATAAAACCTATCTTATCGCTTCCGGGTTTCCATCGCATATTTGATCCCTCGCAAATATCAACAGTATTATCCCCATCTACGGATGCCTTAAATATTAAGGTCTGACGCTTGTTGGTTGCGGCATCATAACGGGTAATATTAAAAAGAATGGTTTTCCCATCGGGGGAGAGCTGATGATCGCTGACACGACCGAATTTCCAGAGAATTTCCGGTGTCAGTTTGCCATTGGCAAATTCTTCCGGACTTAATTCATTATTGAAATTTCCGCTGGTTTCAGTCGATTCCTGTTTGGCTGTGCATGAAAACAGGAAAATACTCACTGCAACAAAAAGTGGAAGCAGATAATTCTGTTTCACGAAACATGTTGGTTTCATCATGGCAAAATTATTTTGAATGTATGATAGCAAGTCCCGTTCAGGGGAGAGCGCTTTATTTTAAATGAATTTATTTTAATTGTGGTTTCATTTCATTGCCTTCGTAGAGGTATTAGGAAATGATCACTTACTTTCAGCGCAGTTTGCTTTTAAGCACCTCCCTGATTTTTACTTCCAGTTCGTCGGCCAGTTCCTGATTATCGGCCAGAAGGAGTTTTACGGCATCCCGGCCCTGACCGAGCTTAGTATCGCCATAGCTGAACCATGAACCGCTTTTCTTAATAATATCGTTTTCCACACCCAGGTCAACTAGTTCGCCCGTTTTGGAGATTCCCTCACCATACATAATATCGAATTCAGCCTTACGGAAAGGTGGAGCAAGCTTATTCTTTACTATTTTCACTTTTGTACGGTTACCATTGATTTCCTCGCCATCCTTGAGTTGGCCGGTACGACGGATATCAAGTCGAACTGAAGCATAGAATTTCAACGCATTTCCACCCGTTGTTGTTTCCGGGTTTCCAAACATCACGCCGATTTTCTCACGAAGCTGGTTGATAAACACGCAACATGTATTTGTTTTATTTATGTTTGCAGTCAGCTTACGAAGAGCCTGCGACATAAGTCTTGCCTGTAAGCCCATTTTCGAATCGCCCATCTCACCTTCAATCTCAGCTTTGGGTGTCAGAGCTGCTACGGAGTCGATAACTACAATATCAACTGCACCGGATCGGATAAGATGATCGGTAATTTCAAGAGCCTGTTCGCCGTTATCGGGCTGAGAGATAAGCAGATTTTCTATATCAACGCCCAGTTTTTCAGCGTAAAACCTGTCGAATGCGTGTTCTGCATCAATGAATGCTGCAATACCACCGGCTTTTTGCGCTTCGGCAATTGCGTGAATGGCCAGAGTAGTTTTTCCTGAAGATTCCGGTCCGTATATTTCAATAACCCTGCCACGGGGAAGTCCGCCTATACCCAATGCAACATCAAGACCGATTGAACCGGTTGATATTGCAGGTACATCAACGATAACACTGTCGCCCATTCTCATAATGGAGCCTTTTCCGTAACCTTTTTCAATTTTGTCCAGAGTAAGTTGTAAGGCTTTTAACTTTTCGCCATTAACATTTACTGCTTCTTTTTTTTCCTTGCTCATATTGTTTTTTACCTATTAATGTGTCTAATCTTCAAAAATCTGTTTCGAATGTTCATTTGTTTTTACTTTTCCTATAATTTTTTCAATTACTCCATTTCCGGAAATCACAAAAGTTTTCCGCAGAATGCCCATATAGGATTTTCCATACATTGATTTCTCCCCCCAGGCCTGATAAGCAGTAATTATCTTTTTTTCCTCATCAGCAATAAGGGGGAAAGGGAGTCCGTATTTTGCAATAAAGTTCTGGTGTGATTTTTCACTATCTGCACTTACGCCAACAATCTCATACCCTTTTTCTTTCAGATCAGAGTAATTGTCGCGTAAATCGCATGCTTCGGCGGTACATCCCGGGGTATCATCTTTCGGGTAAAAGTATAAGGCCAGTTTTTTTCCCTTAAACTGAGCAAGACAAATAGTTTTGCCATTCTGATCTTTACCTGTGAAATCGGGAGCTTTATCTCCTGCTTTTAATTCTGACATTTTTAGGGGGTGTTTAAACGGTAAATGTACAAATTCGACCCGGAAAAACGGTTAGTAACTTCTAATCTTTATTAACAATTCTATTTCCAAAGGATATTATTTAATTAGTATTTTTAGCAAAAATAATCAGGGACTTAAATTCATTTTAACAACGAAATAAGGCATGAGAATGAAATCATTTGTTACCAGGGGTTTGTGTACAGTTTTCATCATTTTTTTAATTTTTAGTTCCGGAGTTTATGCCCAGTACGATAATAAAAATACGGCGGAACTCAAGACTGAAGCAGCCAGGAACTTCAATGCAGGAAATTATTCCGATGCCCTTAATCAATACAGAAGCCTGCTGAAGCGTTATCCCAGGGATGCCCTGTTCAGCTACTATTGCGGGATATCGCTATTGAATATGGATAAGGATTTAGCCGGAGCCATCGGATATCTTGAGTATGCCTCTTCAAAGGCAACTGTTCCGTATCAGGTTTCCTATTACCTTGGTGAAGCATATACCCGAAATTATCAGTTTTCGCAGGCAAAAAAGGCATACACACAGTTTTATGAAGTAGCCTCCAAAACGGAAGCAAAGGAACTTATGCCTGCAAGGTTAGCTGAAATGTCGGAAAATGCCCTGGTACTTACCAAAAGTTATAATACCGTTGAAATCCTGTCATCTTCACTTTTTACATTTACCGATTCGGCCTATATCAGGCAAGTAAAGACACCCGGAGGAATACTTTCACCAAAACCATCAGAATTGCTGCCGTCTTCAGAGGGCCTTAAAGATTTTACAAACATGATGTTTATCCCCCGAAATAATGAAAAGGGAGAAATATTGTTTTATTCAGGACAAAGTAAGATCAAAAAGCGAGGCAATGAAATATTTATGACCAGGGTTGGGAATGGAAAAAAGTTCGGCGAGTCAGTTCCAGTCGATGGAGTTAATACGGATTATGATGAGATCCTTCCATATTATGATCCGATTGGAAAGGATCTGTATTTTGCATCCAAAGGTCATAACAGTATGGGAGGATTCGATATCTTCAAATCGCATTACGATATTGAAAGAAATACCTGGACACCTCCGGCGAATCTGGGATTTCCCATAAATTCACCATCCAATGAGTTTCTTTTAATTCCCGGTACTGATTTGGGCAATATAATGCTGATTACAGATCGTCAGGGACTTGACAGCATGATTACAGCATATTTACTTCGTATTCATGAACCCCGTAAGCAAATGGCGGTTGCGGATCCTGCTGAGCTTAAGAAAATTGGAAAATTTGGTGGAATAGAAGCCATAACTGATATGGTGGATATGAGCTCAGATGATCTTCTTTCAAACGAAACAATTCACCCGGAAAAAAAACCTGCTGTACTGCCGGTTGATCGTCCTAAACAGGGCAGTGTTTCTACAAAGATGCCGGCGGAATATAATAAATATCTGCAGCAGGCACTGGATATGCAGTTCAGAGCAGATTCCCTTGCAAGGATTGCCCGTGAGGGGCGAATACAGGTAAAATCGATACCTGAACCGGATAAGCGATGGGAAATACAGAAGAATATTATTTCATGGGAGAAGCAATCAGCTGCTTATCAGGCAAAGGCAGATGAGTATTACCTCAAGGTAAAGCAGATGGAAAATGGAACACCTGAAACAAAAAAGATTCCGGAAGCAATTGTAAAGGATACAGTAGTTAATGATATCACAGTATACAATTACAAACCTTCAGGAGCCGATCCCTCTGAACCCGAAACAAAAACAGAACCCGTGGTTTTCCCTGCTCCCGCAACAAATAAACCTGTTGAAGGTGAGCCCGGAGAGGTTATTGCACCGGTTAAAGAAACCGTTAAACCAATTTTGCGTTTCGTTGTTTTGGATAAATCGCCATATTCCGGAAATAATCCATTTCCGGAGGATGTCAGTCTTCCCAAAGGGCCATATTATAAAATTCAGCTTGCTGTTTTAGGAAAGGAACCCGAATGGGATGCATTCGGCGGATTATCGCCGGTTACGTATGAAAATGTGGAAGGGAAATCTCTGAAAAAGTATTATGCCGGAAAATTTGAATACTATGAAAGTGCAAAAGTTGCCCTTGAAGAGGTCAGAAGAAAGGGATTTCCGGAAGCCTTTATTGTCGGATGGTTTGATGGACAAAAGCTTGCAGTGAATAAGGTCATGGAGTTGGAGAAAAGGTAGATTATTACTAAATTTGAATAATTCAAATAAAAAATGTCACACAAACTGAAGGAAAAGCCGGCAGAATGGAATTCCAGCGAATCAGAAAACGCGGAGGCTAATTTTCTTGTTTTATACAATGACGATTTCAATACTTTTGAATTTGTCATTCAAAGTCTTGTGGAGGTATGTGAGCATACTCACGAGCAAGCTGAACAGTGTGCAACTATTACACATTATAAAGGCAGGTGCGACATAAAAAAAGGGGTAAAAACAGATTTGCAGCCAATGCAGATTTCCCTGATAAAAAGAAATTTAAAAGCTTTAATAGAATAATTGTCTTATGGGAGCAGTAATTATACTTATCTTTTTGGGAATATTGTTGTTTTTAATTGAGTTCCTGCTTATTCCCGGAATAACTATAGCAGGAATTGGTGGCGCATTAATGACATTAGCCGGAGTGTATATAGCTTTTGACCGGTTTGGAACCGGTATAGGAGTTCTTGTTTTATTATTTGCACTCGTGTCCACATTGGTGATGTTTGTGGTTTCTCTGCGTTCCAAAACATGGAAGAAGGCTATGTTAAATACGAATATTGATAGTAATGTATCTGAGGAGCTTGGATTAGAATTTATTAAAGAAGGAGATACCGGTGAAACTATTGGCAGACTGGCTCCCATGGGAAAAATTAAAGTAAACGGACACTCTTATGAAGCAAAGTCGATGGCAGGATTTCTTGATCCACGCACTTCCATTGAAATAATAAAAATCAGCGGATCTCAAATAATTGTAAAACCTATAAAATAGCAAATTATGGAAATTGGAATTGTCATTATTGTAGCTGCGTCCCTTATCGGGCTGTGGGTTATTTTTTATTTCATTCCCGTCGGACTCTGGTTCAGAGCTCTTGTTTCGGGGGTGCATATTTCGTTACTTCAGTTGATTTTTATGCGTTGGAGAAAGGTTCCGCCAGGAACAATTGTTCAGGCACTTATTGTTGGGACAAAAGCCGGCATTGATTTGAACCGCAACGATCTGGAAGCTCATTATCTGGCAGGCGGGCATGTAGAAAGAGTTGTAAATGCACTTGTTTCTGCCAGTAAGGCAAATATTGAACTGACATTTAAAATGGCTACTGCTATTGACCTTGCAGGTCGTGATGTATTTGAAGCAGTACAGATGTCGGTTAATCCTAAAGTTATCAATACTCCACCGGTAACAGCCGTAGCAAAGGATGGCATTCAGCTGATAGCCAAAGCAAGAGTAACCGTTAGGGCAAATATCAAACAGCTGGTTGGAGGTGCAGGGGAAGAAACAGTACTGGCCAGGGTCGGTGAAGGTATTGTTTCCTCAATCGGTTCAGCAGTTAACCACAAAGCTGTGTTGGAGAACCCCGATTTTATCTCAAAAGTGGTGCTGGATAAAGGTCTGGATGCAGGAACTGCATTTGAAATTTTGTCAATAGATATCGCCGATATCGATATAGGTAAAAACATTGGTGCTGTGTTGCAGATGGATCAGGCAAATGCCGATAAAAACATTGCCCAGGCCAAAGCAGAAGGCAGGAGAACCATGGCGGTGGCACTCGAGCAGGAGATGAAAGCCAAAGCTCAGGAAGCACGAGCCAAAGTAATTGAGGCCGAAGTCGAAATACCATTGGCAATGGCTGAAGCATTCAGAAAAGGAAACCTTGGTATCATGGATTATTATAAGTTTAAGAATATCGAGTCGGATACCAATATGAGGGATAGTATTTCCAAAGGTTCAAAGGATAAAGGTACCGGCGAGAAAAAGAGTTAACCTTACCTTACTCAGGGAATGATTTTAATTTTGCCCACAATGGATTTGCATATCTGCAGATTCTTGTGGGCTTTTTGTTTGCTTGAATTAACAGAAATGGAAGGTATGCGGGTTTTTCAAGAGTTTTCCGGTAATTGGGCCTGATTTTTAGAGGCTGTAATCTGACTGCAAATATAAATTCTCTATGAAAGGCAATGGCAATAAGCATTTGAGGTGGTTAATAACATTTTGATTAATGTTAATATTCTATTGATTAACGATTTGAATATATTTTTTGGTTGGCTTAATTTTATCATATAATATTTCAGGATTGTTATTTAATAAATGAAGTGATGAGAACCATAAAAAGTCTTAGTGTTTTTATGCTTATATGTTTGTTTACTTTTGCTTTTTCTTCTGATGCTTCCGCATCATTAGAGAAAAACAATCGTAAGCGTCCTAAAAAAGCTGTTGGAGCGCCAATTGATGGAGGATTACTCACAGTTCTCGGAGCTGCGGGTGTAGGGTATTACCTTATCAGAAAAAAGAAGAAAAGTTCCACTGGAATTTAAAACCTATAAAGCCTCCGATACAACAAGGAGGTTTTTTTATGGCTAAGTTTAACTATGAGATATGGATGACTCTATGATATGTAACTGTTATCGTATTTTTTAGTATGTTAAATCCACCAGCCCGGGTTATATTTAAAGATAAATTCTACGAAGTCTGCTAATTTTTCCGGGTGTTTTTATAATTCCTGATTTACCGCATGATATGTAATGGTCATTGGTCAAACAGATTTGCACTTAGTTTCAGCCTTTAATGCATGATGTTATTAGAATTTTACTTCCGGAAAAATTTTAATTTGTTTTAAGTATTTTATACATTTAATTGAGTTTAACAAATTGATATACAAATTATCTAAATATTATGGCAACAGATCAGATTGTAATAAAAGAAAAGGTCAAAGCGTACATACTTGAAGTAACGAGCGTAGAAAAAAGTAAAATTCAGGACCATTCATTGATTTTCAAAGAAGGATATTTTGATTCTATGGGTTTTGTTCTTTTGATAACATTTCTCGAGGAAACATTTGGTATTAAGACCATTGATGCGGATCTAGTAGAACAAAATTTCGAATCCATTGATGCAATCACTGAATTTGTAATCAGGAAAACACAATAAAACATTATGTGCGGGGTAGCCGGAATTGTTGATTATCAAAGAGCTGATAATAGCAAGCAAACAGTCAGTTCTATGCTTGCTGCAATCAGTTATCGCGGACCGGATGAAAGCGGAATTTACCATTCACCCTTCGCGACCCTCGGAAGTGTGAGATTAAGCATCATTGACATTTCAGGTGGTCAGCAACCATTATCAGACCCTTCAGGCAGATATTGGATTGTGTTTAACGGGGAAATATTTAATTACCCGGAACTCAGGAAGGTGCTGTCATCAAAAGGTTGCAGGTTTTCAACCCAATCAGATACTGAGGTTCTTGTTCAGCTTTTTGCTACATATGGCAAAAAATGTTTGTCCATGTTAAACGGACAATTTGTTTTTGCAATTTGGGATAAGCTGAAAGAGGAATTATTTATTGCACGAGACAGAGTAGGGATTCGCCCGCTGTTTTATAATATTTCAAATGGGGTACTAACATTTGCCTCTGAAATGAAATCCCTTTTCGAAAACAAAAGAATTACACCCGTTTTTTCAAATCAGAGTCTGTCTCAGGTATATACTTTCTGGACTGCAATTACACCAAACACAGTATTCAAGGATGTGTACGAATTATCTCCCGGGCACTTTATGGTTTATAGCCGGAGTGGGCTTACGAAGGAAAAATACTGGGAACTGACAATTGGAAATCAACCTGCTAATCTGTCGATACATGATGCAATGGATGGTTTCCATGAACTTTTTTCCGATGCTGTCCGAATCCGTTTAAGGGCAGATGTTGAAGTTGCAGCGTATCTCAGCGGCGGGATCGACTCCAGCGCTACTGTTTCATACATAAAAGATATAGAACCGGGTATCCTCAACACGTTCTCAATTGGATTTGATGAGAAGGATTTTGATGAAAGTTCCTATCAAAACGAAGCCGCAGGATATTTTAAAACCAGGCATAAGTCAATTAAATGTTCATCAAAGGAAATTGCTGATAGTTTTCCGAAGGTAGTATGGCATTCTGAAACTCCCGTTACCAGAACCGCACCAGCGCCAATGTTTTTATTATCAAAGCTTGTAAGAGAGAATAATATTAAAGTAGTTATCACAGGTGAGGGTGCTGATGAAATGCTGGCTGGCTACGATATCTTCAAAGAGGCTAAAATAAGAAGGTTCTGGGCTTCCCAGCCAGATTCCAAATTCAGACCCCTCTTGCTTAAAAAGCTATACCCATACCTGCCTCAGATGAAGGACGCAAATCCTACTACACTTAAAATGTTTTATGGTTATAAACTGGAAGATGTTGGAAATCCCTTTTACTCACATTTGATGCGTTGGAATAATTCAAACCATATCAAAAAGAATTTTAGTGATCAGGTTAAGGAAGAATTGAATTCCTATTCTGTTTTTGCTGATTTGGAGGAGAGCTTACCATCTGGATTTGACTCATGGGATTATCTTGAAAAATCACAATGGCTGGAAACAACTGTATTTATGTCGGGATACCTGTTGTCTTCTCAGGGAGACCGGATGGGGATGGCGAATTCAGTAGAAGGCCGTTATCCCTTTCTCGATTACCGGGTAATTGAATATTGTATGTCGTTACCGGAACGATTCAAATTAAATGGTCTGGATGAAAAGTATCTTTTAAAGAAACTTCTGATAAATAAAATTCCAGACCGGATATTAAAACGACCAAAGCAGGCGTACCGTGCTCCAATTAAAAGTGTCTTCCTTTCTGCCGACTCACCGGAATACGTGAGAGAAATGCTTTCTGAAAAGTACACTTCAAAGGTGGGAATATTCAATCACAATTCGATTTTATCCCTGCTTTCCAAAATAGAAAAAACAGGGAGCAGCTCGGAAGTTGACAACATGGTACTGACTTCTGTAATTTCAACGCATTTATTGTATTCGCAGTTTATTGAGAACAATACTGAAGGACTCAGGGCTGATGGGTTGAGGAATTTGAGGGTAATTGAGGAGGGAGGGTAGGTTTTGGCTGTTTCAGTGCCTGCGGCGTTTCAGTGCTTCGCCGTTTCAGGCCTGCGGCGTTTCAGGGTTTCAGTGCTTCGCCGTTTCAGTGCTTCGCTGTTTCAGGGCCTTCGGCCGTTGCTGAGTTTTAGATAAGGTTATCCAAGAAACTAAAACCCTGAAACTCTGAAACCCTGAAACTCTGAAACCCTGAAACGCCGAAGGCCCTGAAACCCTGAAACCCTGAAACATTGACACATATAAACAACATTAAATAATTCAAAAAGAACACAACCACCATGACAAAAAAACCTTTTTCAAAAGAAATCATACTTCTCGATAATGTCGGGAAAGCAGTTGATGAAATAGTTGGCAAACTACAGAACGATGTTTTGCATAATATCAAACGCTTTGGCGCTGCAATAGGGATTAGTGGAGGAATTGATTCTTCCGTATGTATGGCGCTGGCTGCTAAGGCTTTTGGTCCTGAGAAAGTGTTGGGAATTATGATGCCGGAACACGATTCGAGTCCGGAAAGCGAAGAGCTGGCCCGCGAACTGGCGGGTAAATTCGGGGTTAAGGCTATTAAGGAAGACCTGACGCCCGCCCTTGCCGGTTTCAAATGTTACGAAAGACGTGATGAGGCAGTAAAGCGTGTTTTTACGGAATATGACCCCAAAACGTATAAGATGAAGATTGGTGTAAGGCAGACCGGCCTGTACAACAACCTTCCCCCCTTGTTTTCGCTTACCATTATCGATAAGAACGGAGTGAAGCAGGACAAGATTCTTCAGGCCAGGGAATACCTCCAGATTGTAGCTGCCTCAAATTTTAAGCAACGCGCAAGAATGTCAATGGTTTATTATCACGCAGAAGCTCTGCATTATGCTGTTATTGGTACTCCTAATAAGCATGAACAGGAACAGGGCTTTTTTGTGAAATACGGTGATGGAGGGGCAGACGTTATGCCAATAGGAAATCTGTATAAAACACAGGTTTACCAATTAGCTGAATTTTTGGGCGTTCCAAAACGAATTATTGAAAGAACTCCTACAACTGATACCTATTCAGCAGAACAGACTCAGGAAGAATTTTTCTATCAGTTGCCTTTTCAGCTGATGGACATTTTTTGGTTCGGATTTGAGAATGGATATTCAGCTGCTGAAGTAGGCAAAATTATGGGAGAAACTGAAGAAAGAGTTCAGGCTTTGTTTAGGAATTTTGAGAGAAAAAGGCAGACTACGGAGTATTTGAGAATGTCGCCGGTGAGGGATTATTTTGGGAGTTAGGCTGGCTTCGCTGTTTCAGTGCTTCGCCGTTTCACGGCTTCGCTGTTTCAGGGCCTTCGGCCGTTTCAGGGTTTGCCTTTGGCGAGCTCGGTCTGCTAACGCATCCCTCGTTTCAGTGCTTCGCCGTTTCACGGCTTCGCTGTTTCAGGCCTGCGGCGTTTCAGGACAGGAAAACCTGAAAACTCTGAAACTCTGAAACCCTGAAACGGCCGAAGGCCCTGAAACTCTGCAACCCTGAAACGGCCGAAGGCCCTGAAACTCTGAAACCCTTCAACCTTGAAACTCTGAAACCCTAAACCAACATTTGTTGATTAAAAAACCAAAACCATGACAATTAAACGATTTGAAGACCTTGAAATATGGCAAAATGCAAGGGAATTGTGTAAAAAGATTCGTAAGATTGTTGATACAACTTCATTAGGGAAGGACTATTCGCTGAAAGATCAGATTCTTAGGTCCAGCGGGTCAGTAATGGATAATATAGCTGAGGGTTTTGAGAGGGACGGTAAGAAAGAGTTCTTAAATTTCTTGTTTATTTCTAAAGGTTCACTTGGTGAAGCGCGTTCACAGGTATACAGATCATTTGATGCAAACCACTTTGATGAAAAAACATATAACGAATTGCTTGATGATTGTCTTAACTTATCCGCAAAGATTTCCCATTTTATTCAGTACCTTGCTAAGTCGGAATATACAGGGACTAAGAGGAAGGGTTGAGGTTTTGTGCGGCGGCGTTTCAGTGCGTCGGCGTTTCAGTGCTTCGCTGTTTCAGGGTTTCAGGCTTCGCCGTTTCACGGCTTCGCTGTTTCAGGCCTGCGGCGTTTCAGGGTTTCAGTGCTACGCCGTTTCACGGCTTCGCTGTTGCTGGGCCTTCGGCCGTTGCTGAGTTTTAGATCAGGTTAACCAAGAAACTAAAACCCTGAAACTCTGAAACCCTGAAACCCTGAAACTCTGAAACCCTGAAACCCTGAAACCCTGCAACCTAGTCCATAAACAAAAAAACATACAAAAAATGAACTCCTTCGACTATTTTTTCGAAAATAACTCCGGTCATGATAAACTATTTTTGGCTGGAAAAGAGGAAATCACGTTTAAAGATCTCTATAAATCATCACTAGAACTTGCATCCTGGCTAAGAAAGGAATATGGTCAGGATAGAAATATTTTTGTTTTATCATATAACAATTTATTCTTTCTAAAGGTCTATTTTGCCATACTTAAGTCCGGTAATGTTTGTATTCCACTTGATCCGGCAATTGAAAGTGAAAATTTTTCTTACATATCTGAATTAACCAATCCGGCAGCGGTATTTCTTACCAGGGATTTAACAAAGAAATTGAATGTTGAATCCGTTACATGTTTTTTCCCGGATACAATTGATAAACCTGATTTCGATTTTTTATTACCGGAATTCGAAAAGGATTTTAACAGTGAAAACTGTGCTGAGATAATTTTCACCTCTGGTTCAACAGGAAAGCCAAAGGGCGTAATGATTTCACATAAAAACCTGATTGCTAATACAAATTCGATTATCGATTATCTAAAACTGGACCAGAATGACCGCATGCTCGTAGTTCTTCCTTTTTATTATTGCTACGGTTTATCGTTATTGCATACACACCTAAGAGCAGGAGGATCAATCGTTCTGAATAATTCATTTATATTTCTCGGAACTATAATTAATAATCTTTTAGATTACCGATGCACCGGATTTGCAGGTGTCCCAAGTCATTTCCAGATTATTCTCAGAAAGTCAGACACGTTCAAAAATACAAGTTTTCCCGATCTGCGTTATGTGACACAAGCCGGTGGCAAATTGGCTACTGTATTTATTGATGAATTCAGGGAAAGTCAGCCGGGTATTAAGTTTTATATAATGTATGGACAAACAGAAGCCACAGCAAGGCTTTCATACCTTCCTCCTGATTTGTATGATGAAAAGAAAGGATCAATAGGAAAGGGAATTCCCGGTGTTGAGCTAAAACTGGTAAATGAAAATGGTCAGAACGTTCAACCGGGTGAAACCGGTGAAGTTATTGCCAGAGGTGACAATGTTATGATTGGTTACTTTGCAGATGAGCAGAGCACCTCTGAAACAATTAAAAACGGATGGCTTTATACCGGTGACCTTGGAATACTCGATGAAGATGGTTATATCTTTTTAACCGCACGTAAAAAAGAAATAATCAAAGTGGGAGGAAAGAGAATCAGTCCAAAGGAAATTGAGGCAATAATTCTTGAGTTGCCCGATGTTATTGACTGTTCAGTGGAGGGTGTTGAGGATGAATTATTGGGAGAGGCACTTAAGGCAACTATTGTAATAAACAGGGGTAGTAAAGTTCCACTTGATGCCGAATCAATAAAACTTCATTGCTCAAAACACCTGGCTTTATTTAAAATACCCCATATTTATGAATTCAAGGATCAGATGGCAATAAGTGCAACCGGAAAAAAAATCAAGAAAGTCTGATCTCAATATTTTAAGAAATTCATAGAACCCGGATATTATTTCTGAATCAATAGTTTGCCAATGTAAATCTTCTCTTTATTATACAATTTTATAAAATAGACCCCTTTAGTAAGATTTTCATAGTATAGAGGGATTCTGGATTCATTGAAATAAATAATATTTCTGGCAACTTCAACGCCATTGACTGCCGTAATCTCAAGGTTAAATTTCCCCGATTTTTCATTTATTTCTATTACGAATTGTCCATCTGACGGATTTGGAAATACAGATAGCCTGTTTACTACCTTAAACCCGGATGTTGTAATAGTTACCGTAATAGTTACCGTAATAGTCTCTGATTTCTCACTTTCATATTCTGAAGCATTTACAGCTGAAACTGAATAGGTATAGGTATTGCCAAGACTGACTGTATTGTCTGTGTAAGATAAGCCGGAGCTATTTCCCAGAAGCACCCCGTCTCTGTAGATTCTGTATCCGGTAACTCCGGTAATATCAGTTGATGCATTCCAAGATAGACTTATGGAATCTATGGAAATTGAATGAAAATTAAGACCTTCTGGCACCGAAGGAGCGTGCGGGGAAGCAGAAATGGATAAGGCATAATCTTCAACCTCGCCTCCGGAAGCTATACCTGTGCTGGAAGAAAGTTTATCGGGAGAAAATCTGAAACGGGCAAATGTTAACTCAGTTGCAATTGCGTCTGAAGGAACAGTTACCATATGGTTTAAAGTTCCATCAGAGCCTAATACATTATTTGCAATCTGCTCGTCAGGATCAGTAAAATCTCCGTCTGCGTTCCAGTCAATCCAGGCATTTATCCATCCCAATCCAACTACAGTAATCTGTATTGAAACGTTTTCACCTTGTTTCAGCGGAGCGGGGAAAACGATTCCATCTTCATCGTCCTGTGCATTTGTATCATCAGCTTCACCATTAACGGAAGCCTGATTAGCCGGATCTCCGTCAACAACAGTTCCAAAATAATTGTTAAAATCCATAGTATGGTTTGCAGAGCCATAACTTTCAGGAGCATCGCCATAATCACTCAATTCTGTATAAGTATATGAATTTACAGCATCATCAGGCTGTAAGTTGCTGGATGTCTGATAAGGCGCCGGGGATATGTTAACATTAAAGCCATTTAAACCGGGTGCTGCAGAATTGTGTGTAACCTTATAGGCTATTGATATTGTGCCTGAAGAATTACCCGGAACTGATGATATCTGAACAGCTGTAAAGGTTCCTGAGCTATAGCTCCAGGAAAAATAGTCTGCAAAAGTTCCTCCGATAGCCGAAACCGGATTAATATGGTCTGAGATTCCATACGAAAGAGTAATAACAAGGGTAATATAATGGTCTGTGTAAACTTTCAGAGAATCACTACCTGAATTTCCAAAGATAAAACTAACAATTCCTTTTCCATTTACATCTGAAGGTGAAAGGGGAGACGGACTTATCATTCCGGCATTTACGAACGGGTTATAATTCCCATTTGGATTCTGTGAATGCAATAAAAATGGAAAGGAAATCAGAAACAGAAAATAAATTATTTTATTCATATTGTAATTTTTTTTATCCCGGTTTTATCTATTCCTGAAAATAGTCAAGGCTTTCCGAATCCACATTATTATTAACACGTATTTCACCACCACCTCCGGAAACTACCTGAGAAGTTATTGCAAAAACCCCGCGGGTGCTTTCGGGGTTAAAAGTAACTCCGAAACCAAAAGTAGAAAATCCGCCTGATGGAATAACTGACGTTGTTGTAAAAATGTGGTTTATTGGATCTGAGGAATAGTTCCATGCATTATTATTTAGTGAGGTGGATCCCAATATTGTCAGGGATGGATTATAACCGTCAGTGAGATACCATCTGGCATCTTTTGGGATATTTATCGTAATTGTACCATTGGTATTCACCAGATTTAATTCAGTAATCCTGACCGTCAGATTAAAGTTGGTTATTCCATGCATAATGTTAGGGTTAACAATTAATGTGGACGTAAGATCGGGAGGGCAGACGTTTACGGACGCAGTAACAGTTGTACCGGAACTAAAGCAACCATCCTGACTTTGATAAAAGATATAATAGGTTCCGCCACTAACCGCTTGGGGGTTGGGTACACTTGTTCCCAGAGGATTATTTGTCATTTTATAAAGTATTGAACCTCCAACAGGAATAGAGCTGGTAACAATACCGGTAATGTCTGCCGTTTGCAAAGGACATAAATTAGTTGGGGCAGAAGTATTTACTGTTGGCGGGGCAGGAGATGTCTTTGGGGCTGCGGTGGCACTTCCGGCAGCACTGGTACAACCATTAACAGTGTTTGTAACTGAATAGACACCGGGAGTATTTACAACAATTCCAGAGGTAGTAGCACCGGTGCTCCACAAAAGGTTACCGGTCGAAACAGTAGATAAAGTTGATGTGTTATTACAATTATTAACTACTGTTACAACAGGGGTCAGGGGGATCGGATTCACAGTAACAATTACCGGTTTGATCTGGAAACATCCGGATGCCGGCAGGGTGCCCTTTATATAATATGTCCCGCTAGTTGCTGCAAGAGGGCTATTATATGTAACCGCACCTGCAATATCAGTGAAATATGTATATGCAAGGCCCGATGTACTTCCGGCGGTTATTGAAGCTTGTGTAATATTCACTGTTGAGGGTGAACATACAGCGGCCGGGTTAGTAATTGAAACATTGGGAGTAGGATTAACGATTTGTGTCTTGCTGGCCGTAGTCGTTCCGCACACACCACCGCTGGTGGTCAGCACCAGGGCTGCAATACCAGAGTATGCGGCCGGAGGTAACCATGTTGCGTTTAATGAAGTGGGAGATGGGCTGAAAGTTCCTCCTGCGGCTGTTGACCAGGTTCCTCCCGTCGCTGAGCCTCCGATAATTCCTCCAAGTGGGGAGGATGGACTTCCCTGACAAATTGCAGTTGTCACAGGACCGGCACCGGTTGTTGGATTTTGGAAAACTGTATTTGTAATCCCACCTGAGTTAGTTGTGCAACCATTACCATCTGTTACAATTACATCTACAACTTGCCCGTTTGATAATGTACTGGTTGAAAATTTTGGTAAAGTTCCGTTTTGTGCTGTTGCCCCGGCAATTCTGAAGTTATAGTTAATTCCTCCTGAGGCAGTAAATGTGACATTGGTTCCTGCGCAAAATGCAGAATCAACCTCAGAACTGGAGAAAGTAATGTTTGGCTGAGCGCAGGATATTGCAATACGGTAATCTTCAACTTCACCAC
>CAYOLQ010000036.1:24423-29174 GCA_964404825.1 uncultured Chitinophaga sp. | reverse complement strand
AGCTACGGGAGAAAGTTTTGAACGAAAAACCGCAACCCATGGCATGCCATTAGGTGAAGCAGGTGCGTCCTTTGAGAAATCTATTGAAAACCTGGGTGGAAATCCTGCTAATCCTTTCGTCATATTCCCTGAAGTTACAGCATTCTATCATGAAGTTCTTGAGAATAAGAGAAAAGCTGCTGCAGCCAAAAAAGCTGAAGAGAAAGTGTGGCGAAATGCAAATCCGGAATTAGCTGCAAAACTCGATTTTTTCCTGAGCGGTGAGGTTCCGGCAATTGATTATACTGCCATACAGCAAAAGGAGAATATTGCAACCCGCGCAGCTTCAGCAACGGTTCTGGGAGTATTTGCTCAAAATATAGAGAATATGATAGTGTCCTCAGCAGACCTGTCCAATTCCGATAAAACAGATGGTTTTCTGAAATATACAAAGGCCTTTACAAAGGGTGATTTCTCCGGAGCATTTCTTCAGGCCGGTGTATCCGAGCTTACGATGGCCGCAATTGCCAATGGTATGGCACTTCATGGAGGAGTAATCCCGGTTTGTGCCACATTTTTTGTTTTTTCTGATTACATGAAACCTGCAGTAAGGCTTGCTGCACTGATGGAACTTCCTGTAAAATATGTATGGACACACGATGCTTTCCGTGTTGGAGAAGATGGCCCAACTCACCAGCCTGTTGAACAGGAAGCTCAGATACGGTTAATGGAACATATTAAGAACCATCACGGCGACCGTTCAATGCTTGTTTTACGTCCTGCAGATGCACCTGAGACAACCGTAGCATGGCAGATGGCTCTCGAAAATACCGATACCCCTACCGCTCTGATCCTTTCCCGTCAGAATATTAAAAACCTGCCGGCTCAAGCAGGCAAAGACCGCTATGCGCATGCTCTTGATGCTAAAAAAGGTGCTTATATTGTTAAGAAATCAAATAGTCTTCCCGATTTAGTAATGGTAGCAAGCGGTTCTGAAGTGGCAACTCTGGTAGCTGCTGCACTAATTATGGAAGAACAGAAAAAACTAAATATCCAGATCGTTTCTGCAATTTCCGAAGGTCTTTTCCGGGATCAGGATCCGGCATATCAACGTGAGGTTCTGCCTCCAAACATTCCTACACTGGGATTAACAGCCGGATTACCGGTAACCCTGGCAGGACTGGTAGGTACCAAAGGAATGGTAATTGGTATGGAAAGCTTTGGATTCTCTGCTCCTTATACAGTATTGGACGAAAAACTAGGGTTTTCTCCCGAAAGTGTTGCAAAAAAAGCACTTGCTTTCTTTGAAAAAATGAAAAAATAGTACCTGAAAATAATTCCCGCATTACGCGTTTATTCGCCCCTCCCCAACCCCTCCCCCCTTGTAATGTCAAATTAGATTACAAGGGGGGAGGGGCCTCATACCTTGGGAGATGTATGGTTTGGGCGAAAAGTTTAAACCACAAAATGCACAAATTTAAGAAATTACAATTTTAATCACCCTACCCGTAAATTGATATAATTGATTTCCGTATATTCCTAAAACTTCATCATATACCTTACTGTTAAAAACTTAATTCAATTCCCTACACATTCTAGTCCAATAAACCTTAATTTTATTCGTTATTTGAGAATATTCCTCCGGATTAATGAATAAATTAATGTCAGGAAATAAAATCCAACGATTGCAATATCTTCTGATTGCTTTGCTGGTAGTAAATTCAATGATGCTTTCAAATCTGAAGGCTCAGAGTACACTGCCACTGAAAAGTAAGGTTCTCACAAGAATTCTCTTTATTTACGATGCGTCCCAGAGTATGTCTGGCACCTGGGAAAGTGACAATAAAATGAATATTGCCAGAAGTATTCTCATTGATCTTGTTGATAGTTTACAATATGTCGAAAATGTTGAAATGGCACTGCGTGTTTATGGCCATCAGAGTCCGGTTCCCCCGCAGGACTGCAGTGATACCAGACTGGAAGTAGCATTTGCAGCCGACAATGCCTCAAGAATCAGACAGAAACTTAAATTTATTACTCCCAAAGGAACAACTCCAATTGCTCATTCTCTGTCTCTTGCCCCTGGAGATTTTCCTGAATGTGAAAACTGCCGTAACATAATTCTTCTTATTACCGATGGAATTGAAGCATGCGATGGCGACCCGTGTGCTGTTTCTCTGGAACTACAAAAAAAAGGCATTATCCTCAAACCCTTTATTATCGGGATCGGTTTGGATCCCGGATTTCATGAAACTTTCGACTGTCTGGGTTACTATTTTAATGCTCAGAATGAAGACAAGTTCAAGGAAATCCTGGGTGTGGTTATTTCTCAGGTACTGAATACCACTACTACTCAGGTAAATCTGCTTGATAAAAAAGGGACTCCCTCTGAAACCAATGTAAACATGACCTTTTACGATAGCTTCTCAGGTAAAATAAAATATAATCTTGTGCATACTATCAACCATAAAGGAAACCCTGACACACTGTTTCTTGACCATCTGGTTAAATACAGATTGCTTGTACACACAGTTCCTCCGGTTGAAAAAGATAGTATTGAGATTATTCCAGGTAAACACACAATTATTGCAGTAAATGCTCCCCAGGGTTATCTTCAGATAAAAACTCCCAAGGGCAAACCTTATGACGGCTTACTGATTACCATGAGAAAAAAAGGAGAGATGCAGACTCTGGTGAATCAGGAAATCGGGAAAATTGAGAAATATCTTGTGGGAATTTACGACGTTGAGATTCCGGTTTTACCCAGACTCAATATCAAAAATGTGGAAATTCTGCAGAGTCATACCACAACCATAGAAGTACCACAACCCGGAACAGTAACATTTACAGGAACTGCAAATGGATACGGTAGTTTGTATGTGATGGTACCGAATGAACAAAAATGGGTTTACAACCTGAATCCTGCACTGCGGGCACAAACCTTATTGCTTCAACCCGGAATCTACAGGCTTGTGTTCAGATCCGCCGCAAGTAAAACATCTTCCCTGACTGTTGTTAAAAATTTTGAAGTTCTGCCGGGGGAGACAATGACTGTTGAAACAAATTAAATCTGGTTTTAATTAAACTATTTTAATATTGCTGCGTCAAAGAACCATAAAGGACGCTACATTCGAATATGCCCAAACATTCTGAAAAGGAACTAATAGAATTATTTAAAAATGGCCATAATCAGGATTATGTTTTTAATATCCTGGTAAATGATTATCAGGAAAGGCTATATTGGCATATCCGGAAAATACTTATTAATCATGAGGATTCAGATGATGTTTTGCAAAACACCTTTATAAAAGCCTGGAAAGGGCTTTCAGAATTCAGAGAGGATTCTAATTTATTTACCTGGCTTTACCGTATAGCTACGAATGAATCCCTAAGCTTTCTCAGACAGAAAAAAAGGATGGGATTTATTCCCTGGGAAGGAGTTGAGAAAAAACTCTCAGAAACACTGGAATCAGATCCATATTTTAATGGAGATTCAATCCAGATAAAACTTCAGAAGGCTGTACTTGAACTACCGGAAAAACAACGATTGGTATTTAATATGAAATATTATGAGGAGTTGAAATACGAAGAAATAGCGAAAATACTTGAAACAAGCGTGGGCGCTTTAAAAGCGTCTTACCATCATGCTGTAAAAAAAATAGAAAAATACATGAATAAGGATTAAACCATTTCTATCTTTATATGTCTAACCAAAAAAGTATTATGAAGCCAGCATGGTTCAACATGGCAATTTGAATCGATTTAAATGAAAACACCGTTGAAGATGTATTTATTCTTGCAAGCGGGATGTAAAGGACCATTAAATATATTTTATGATTATGAAATCAGAAAAACAAAATAGATTTAAAATCAGTAACCAGAAACCGGAAACGGGTTTTCAGGTTCCCGATGGCTATTTTGATGGATTCCCGGAAAGGATGCATTCCAGACTCCATTCTGAAATGTCAGCAAAACCAGAAAAATCAGTTTTCCGCAAATTAATCATCCCAAGACTTGCGCTTGCCGCTTCATTTATTGGCTTAATGGTGATAAGTTATACAGGCATACGTTTTCTCGTTAACCAGCAGGATTCTCAGAAAGGAGTTCTGCCTATCGAAATGGCTGATTTAACTGAGTTTTCAGTAGACGATCTGGATGAAACTGCCCTTTACGATCTTTATAATGAAACAAGTCTTGCTGACAGCAAAACATTATCCCGTGAAAGCAACAACAAAACTGATGAAATGATTGAATACCTGCTTCTTCAGGGAGATGATATTGTAGTATTAATGCAAGAACTCTAACAAAAATAATATGGTTCATCAACAAAAAATACTGAGTGGTATTCTGAGTCTGATTATTTTTCTGGGGTTTTCAGGAAATATTTCTGCACAGAACAATCCGAAAAAAGATAATCTGGAAACTGAGAAAGTTGCTTTCTTTACCAGAGAACTTAAGCTTACAAAGGCAGAGGCAGAGCGTTTCTGGCCGGTTTACAACGATTTTTCCAACCGGAAAGACAAAATTAACCGCGATCGGAAAGTTCTATATGAATATATCGCCAATAACATAGAAAACATGTCAGAACAGGAGGTTCAGGATGCCCTCACGAAATTCATCACCTATCAGAGCCTGGAAACCATTCTGATTGAAAATTTCAATAAGAAGTTTCTGGAAATTCTTCCGCCAAAAAAAGTCCTGATGATTTATGTTGCCGAAAACCAGTTTAAAGTGTATCTCCTGAAACAAATCAGGGATACCAGACAAGTGCC
>CAYOLQ010000036.1:19485-24323 GCA_964404825.1 uncultured Chitinophaga sp. | reverse complement strand
ATGGTTATGCCAGAGTTATTTTGAGTGAACCCGGCTGATGCACTACAACCCCCTCTTCCATCAATTCTTCAATGTATTTGTAGCCCGACTGCGGTGATACCGAAATTTCTTTTGCGATATCCCCAAGATATAAACTCCCTTTGCTTTCAAGCAAGGAAATTATCTTCTCCTGCAACTTCCTTTTTTCGCTCATCATTTCTACGGATTATGATAAGGTAACTTATTGTTTTTCACACGCTAAGAAGATACAAAAAGTTGACACTGAAGTCAAATTTTTTCAGTGAAAAACTGAATTCAGGAATTATGTTATTCAACAAGCAGAGAGCACCTGTTTAAGATTATACCGAATGACATCAGCAAGTGTGCGCGTCTGGTACATTCCCGGGAAATTAAGTAAAAGCCTGTAATCAGCCTCTTTAAGGGTTTCCGTGACTGACGCTCCCACCGGATTATGAGCATTATCGAGTATTAGATTTGCACCGGATTTTGTCATCTCCAGAATTTGCTTCGGTTCAGGTGGAGCCGGGCCGAAAATCACAGATGGAAAAATACCAATTTCTTTTGCAAATGATTCCTGAAAAAAATGAACCAAAATGGTCTTTTTGTCAATTCCCATATTCTGAACTTCATTTCTTCCATCGGCCAGTAATTGTCTGATTTCCAAAAGATTTTTAGCTGCAAGTTGCTCTGTTCCGAGTTTCTTAGCAATAAGCATAACCGACTTTTCAATTTCATCCGCATTATAACTTGTTGCAATTTTTAACATCCTGTCATCAGAAATTTGCAAACTGCTTTGTATTTGTTCTACAGCTATCTCATATCCCGCAAAAACTACCAGACTTGCATTTGACAGATTCCCGATATCTCCCGGCCGAAGCTCATACTCACTGGGATGCACCATTTCGTAGGGTGCGAGAACATATACATCAGCTGCTCCCGCAGTCAGTGCATATGCAGCAGTCCATGAGGTAGTTGCAACAACTCTTTTAATTTCGGGGGATCGGCGGGCACACGAAATAAAAACCAGAGATACGAGTAAAAAGGAAATATATTTTTTCATTTTTTTCGAAAAAGATACATAATAAGAAATACCATGGATGCCAATGCAGCAATTGATGAACTGGCAGGTATGTCGATTAGAACCGAAAGAAAAAATCCCCCGATAGCAAAAATTCCTCCCCATAAAACAGAGGCCAGAATCATGCCTCTCAGACTTTTTGCATGAAAAGAAGCAATAACCGGGGGTAACAAAAGTATGGCATCCAATAGTAATGCTCCAATAAGTTTCATAGCAAGAGCAACGGTGATGGCTACCAGAAAAATAACTGAGTAGTAGAGATTTCTTTCATTTATCCCTGACGTAAATGCAATCTCTCTGTCGAAGAAAAGGGCTCTTAACTGATGCCGGAAATAATACTGAAAACCAGTAAGGAACAAGGCAAAAAAACCAACTCCGGCTACCTCTGTCCAGCTTAGTGTAAAAAGGTTCCCCCAAAGCAATGTTAAGGTATCTTTTGCAGGGACATGGAATTTATAAATAAAAATGAAGGCAAGGGAAATAGATATTACCATAAAAAAAGTACTGATTTGACCAACATCTGTTTTCATCGATCTTGATGCTTTAGCCATAAACAATACCAACACCATATTCACAACAATTGTGGTCCAGAATGGATTAACCTGAAATGCCAAAGCCATAGCACCACCCAGAATTGCACCATGCATAAGCATAAAACGCAAGGGAAGCAGGTTGAGTCTGAACAGATAAACACCGGTAATGGGGAAAGTTAATCCTGCTATGGAGATGACGATTAATCCTTTAAGAACCGGTGAAAGGCTTAGAAGTTCTAACATAACTTCCCTCCTTTCAATTCCCTTGAAGCCCAGTTAAGCTCGTTTATCCATTGTATATCATGTGAAACTAAAATCATTGTTGGTGCCTCATTCTGACTCAATTCCCGGAGGAGAATCATCAAATCTTCTTTTCCCTTTTGATCGAGAAATGAGGTAGGTTCGTCTAATAAAAAAACTCCGGCATTCTGAAAAAGGCATCTGGCAAGCGAAACACGCTGCTTTTCGCCCCCTGACAGGGTGCTGTATACTTGCTTTCTCAAATGAAAACATCCCGTTCTCCTCATTGCCAATTCAATTCTGTATGCAGTATCATCATCAAGAACTCTGTCGGTACCCATGCCAATCTGCACCACTTCTGCAGCGGATATAGGGAAGTTATTTTTTATGGTTTCCTGATGTACATAGGCTATTATCCTCCTGTTTCTAAACCAGGATTTACTTCCGACAATAGTATCGCCAATGCTGATGGTTCCGCCCTGCAAAGGCATAAATCCTATCATGGAACGAAGGAGGCTTGTTTTTCCTGACCCATTTGCCCCAAAAACTACTACTTGTTCACCTCTTCCCAATTCCATATCAAGACCATCAATAATCAGGTTCTGATCAATACGAACAGACAGGTCTTTAATAGTAACAGATAATCCTTTAACCCTTCCAGCCCTTTTCCGAAGAAAAAGATATGCATCTGCAATACTCATAGAATCTGTTATAAGATCCTCGGTACGGCATTGAATATGTTCAACCAGATTATCGTACGTGAATTCGATTCCGTTAGCTTTAAATACGGGTATGGCCCGCCCACTGAGCAACTCAATATGACACTTCTTTATTCCGAGAAATACAATAAGGCACGCGGCAGCTTTTCCGGCAATTTTATCCCTAAGAAATATCCTTTCAGGATCTAAACTGCTCTTAGCGAGAAAATCTTCCAGCTCAAAAAGAGGATGTAACCAATGCTGGTCGCTTGTAAAAACGATCTGATTATTAAAACTGACTATTAACGAGTGATCCAAAATTACGATTTTAAAATTACCCCCCAAGGTCCGTCTGATCATCTTCAACCGGTAGATCAAGATGTACCTCCTGCAAAAATTCTACCGAGCGGTTTATATCATCATACATTACCTTATCTTCGGTGACAAAACTAACTTTCTGCCGGTATTGTTTCAAAATTACTTCCAGAAATGAAGAAGTTTTTGCAGGTCGCCTGAAATCCATTGCCTGTGCAGCATTGTATAATTCAATGGCCAGAATTCGTTCAAGATTCTCCATTACTTTATAAGCTTTCACTGCGGCGTTTGCGCCCATACTTACATGGTCTTCCTGACCCTGAGAAGATTCAATACTATCCACAGAGCTTGGAGTAGAAAGTTGTTTATTATGACTCACCATTGATGCTGCTGTATATTGGGGGATCATAAAGCCAGAATTTAATCCCGGAGCTGCAACCAGAAATGGAGGAAGGTTCCTGTTACCACCAACAAGCTGATAGGTACGCCGCTCTGATATATTTCCCAGCTCCGACATGGCTATTGCAAGGTTGTCAAGGGCCAGAGCAAGAGGCTGACCGTGAAAGTTGCCTGCCGATATTATCAGATCTTCCTCAGGAAAGATTGTGGGGTTGTCGGTAACGGAATTTATCTCTCTCTGAAATACATAGGCAACATATTTGATTGAATCTTTTGAAGCCCCATGAACCTGAGGTATACAACGGAAAGAGTAAGGGTCCTGAACATGCTCCTTTTTTCTGTTTATCAGCTCACTGTCACGCAGCAGCCACCGAATTCTTTTTGCTGTTTTTATCTGACCTTCATAGGGTCTTATCATCTGAATAAGTTCATGGAATGGCTCAATCCGTCCATCGAATGCTTCTAGTGACAATGCTCCGATTACATCCGAAAGTTGTGAAAGTTTGAAAACCCGCAAACATAATTCAACACCAAAAGCACTCATGAACTGGGTGCCATTTAGTAAAGCCAGACCTTCTTTTGATTTAAGTTCTATGGGTTTCCATCCGAATTTATTCAGAATATCGGCTGATTGATATTTCTTACCTTTGAAATAAACCTCACCCATACCGATTAAGGGGAGACTGAGATGAGCAAGAGGAGCCAAATCTCCGGAAGCGCCAAGTGAGCCATACTGATAAACCACCGGAATTACTCCTTCGTTATAAAAATCAAGTAGCCTTTGGACAGTCTCGAGCTGTACTCCTGAATTCCCATATGACAGAGATTGTGCTTTTAGCAGTAACATAAGCCTGACAACTTTCTGAGGAACTTCCTCACCCACGCCACAAGCATGAGACATAACCAGGTTCTTTTGTAATTTCCCCAGATCCTCCCTTGAAATTACACAATTGTAGAGGGAGCCGAAACCTGTATTAATACCATAAATTACTTCCTCACCAGATTTAAGCCTGTTATCAAGGTATTCCCTGCAACGGGTAATTTTCTTAGTTGCTTCTTCAGAAAGTTCAAGTTTAGAAGGACTATCCAGAATTCCGGAAATCTGTGAGAAGTTAATAATCTGACTATCGATCTTGTGGAGCATTGTTAAAAATTAATTCTTAAAAAGATACAGTTCACGAAATGAACCTGCTTAAAAAAGCCTGAAAAGATAATGATTCCTGCTCGCCTGTAGTCATATTCTTAAGTGTTATAAAACCTTTGGATAATTCCTGCTCCCCTGCAAGCGCTACGAATGGGATACGATTTGTATTTGCAAAGCCCAGCTGTTTCTGAAACTTTACCGGATCGGGGAATATTTCGACAGCTATTCCTGCAGTACGGAGTTTTATCAGAAGAGGGAATATTGCTGTTGTTTCCTTTTCTCCGAAGTTTACGAACATTATACGTGTAGTTGTCCCAGCTTCAGGAGGGAAATTATCAAGCTGAAGCATCACGTCATAAATTCTATCTGCACCAAAAGAAACACCTACGCCAGAAACTCCAGGCATACCAAATATTCCGGTAAGATCATCA
>CAYOLQ010000036.1:0-19475 GCA_964404825.1 uncultured Chitinophaga sp. | reverse complement strand
CCCCCGCATATGCTTCCAATCTGAACATCAAGCGATTTAACTTCAATAATTGCACCAGTATAGTAATTTAATCCGCGTGCCAGAGTCAAATCAAGCTCAAGACTATTTTTTATATCGTATGAATCCAATAAACGGAACAAAGTTTTGATTTCTTCTATACCTGCCATTCCGTGAACTGAACTTTTCAGAAATTTTTCGAGGAAGGCAATTTTCTCAGCAATTGATCCTTTCATTTCAAAAACAGGATCAAGTTTAGCAATAGATTCACTTTGAATCCCTCTGCTTATAAGCTCTTCAACAACTTTCTCCCGACCGATCTTTTCAATTTTATCGAGAGCGATGGTAATGTCGGTTATTTTATCTGTTGCCCCGATTGTTTCAGCTATTCCTGCAAGGATTTTCCTGTTATTGATTTTAATCGTTGTCCGGATTTTTAAGCGATTAAAAACCATGTCGATGATCTTAATCAGCTCTGCCTCATTCAGTAATGAATTGCTGCCGATAGTATCTGCATCACACTGATAAAATTCACGGTACCGGCCTTTTTGCGGCCTGTCGGCTCTCCAAACAGGCTGAATCTGATATCTCTTAAACGGAAAGGTAATTTCATTTCTATGCTGTACCACAAAACGTGCAAAAGGAACGGTGAGATCGTATCTCAATCCCCGTTCGGAAATGGAACCTGAAAGCTTCAATGAGTCTTTATTTTTCAATGATTCCTCATCTGCTTTAGCAAGAAAATCCCCCGAATTTAAAATTCTGAAGAGTAGTTTATCCCCCTCCTCTCCATATTTACCAAGGAGTGTACTGAGATTTTCCATCGCAGGAGTTTCAATAGGCAAGAAACCGAAGAGTGTAAATACTTCGCGAATGGTTGAAAAAATATAATTTCTACGTATCATCTCAACGGGAGTAAAATCCCTTGTTCCCTGAGGTATGGTAGGTTTAGTAATTAACATTTGGGGTATTTATTTCGCCATTTTTTTGAGATCAGATTCCAGAAGACCGTCAGGATTTTTTGGATTAATCATATGATAATCGAAATAATAGAAATTCGCATCTGCAGCTCCGATAACAATTTTGTAACATCTGGCTTCAGAACGCTTCCCTTCAGGTCCAACCTTATGGAGGAACACAATATCTTCATTTTGATCTTCAATTGCCTGATTAATTTCCTCGCGTGTAACAATTTTAAATTTAAAGGGATAAACTGCTTTAATTCTTGCAGGTGTGCTGATATCCGGAGAAAGCTCATCCTGAACAAGGTAAAGGGTTTTTGAATGAATATCCTGGATGTTGTCGTTGTAAAACTTAAAAATATTATTGCTTATTAATTCCGGTTTCTCGTAGATAAGATTAATGTGATTCTGCATAAAACTAACAATCGTGCCCAGCTTATAAATGAAGTTTTCAGGATCTGTTCCAAAATATGCCAATGGAACAGAAACCATATCCCTGAGGTCATCGATAGTCAGATTAGGCCCACCTAAAGAAAAATGCAGAAATATATATCTCGATTCGGTTTTATCCTTTTCAAAACTTACAAGAGATGTATATATAAAAGAATAATTATCATTTGAGGAGAGTTTTTCAAATTCCGAACTTTTTATATACTCAAATTTAGTTAATGTCCAGTTGCTGGCCATAACTTCCTTAATCGCAAAATTAAAATCAGACATAGGGCTTTCTTCGAGCACGACATAAGTCTTAGTCGACAGCAATTTTCCAAGGTCATCCTTTGTAGGAAGGTATTCTACCTGGGCTGAAAGTTGGTTTAATATTAAACCTGACAGTATAATCAAAGAGATTTTTTTCATGTGAGAATTTAGATTAATTATTTACAGGAATATAAAGGGGATTTCGCTCATTAAATTTTCTGATATAAAGAAACTTCATTTGTTTTTTCTTTTTAGTTTTCAGGGCGGCAAATTCATCGTATAATTCCGGATCTTTCATAAGAAGTACTTCTACACCCTGTATATCATAATCCAGAATTTTTCCGGTTTCAAAATCAATCAGATACTGCCGCATTTCAGTGGTTGTGGTGGTTGCAGGCGATGCAGAGTAACGGTAATAATAAGGATTATAATAGTATGGGTCATAATACCTGGAGTTATAGGTAGTAATATTTGCTACAAAGTGACATATGCTTCCGATAACAGTAATTCTCGAAAAATTATTTCCAATTCGGATATATACTACTCCATTCCTGCTGAATCCCCAGATTTTCTCTACTGAAACGGTTTGCTGAACTCCAAAGTCATCAAAATAAATTATCTTCTTTTCCTCCAGCAGCTTATTAAAAAAATCCGGATCATTGTGATCGGTCTCGGATAAGACTCTTGCAACAGGAACCGGGATATTATTTTTTAGTTGCTCAAAACTCAGATAAATGCCGTCATTAAACTTAAACTCAGGATTGTATCTGACTCTTCCTTCCGGCTGTTGCTGAGAAAAACCGAGCGGAAAAATGAAAAGTGCAGCTAAACATATATAAATGTATTTTCTCATATAACTATCAAAAAAAAACAGTTCAAACCTTTGAAAGAATATGTAAAAGTATCAATAAACAGCCGTATTCAAAATACTCTGCTGAAAATTAAACTATCCCAATTTTCAGTTTCAGAAAGAAATAAACTATAGTATATAATGCTGCTTTGAGCAATTGACTGGTTCCAGTGTGCATATGATACAATGTTAACTTTATAACTTTATAAATTAATGTAGTAACATTTTGTTCCCAATCTCGTAAACAATTTCTACCTTGCCAAAGGATTTAATAAACTGATACAAGAATCAATCCAAACTGATCAGCAAAAATGGACTATGTTACTTTTTTAAAAAAAATCTTTACTCCCAGTCAGATATTCAAGGATGAAAAAACACGTGATCAGGTTTTCTTCTTTAATTTCCTTGCGAGTCTTTTTGCTTCAATTTGTGCTTTATCAGGAATAAGGCATATAATGGGGGACGACTTTACTTCCGGCATAATTTTTCTAAGTGTTTTATTACTGGTAGTATTTACCTGGTTATTTTTCCCACCGCACAAAAAGCATGAACAGGGAGTTTTAATACTCACAATTCTTTTTGAGATAACATCAACTTATGCATTCTGGTTTGGTGAGAGATTATCCTATGCCTGGATGTTCATTCTGTTTTTTCCGTTTTTTGCTGTAAAATTAATTGGTGAGAGAAAAGGCGTAATTCATTCCGTTTTACTTGCTGTAATTCTTTTATCAGGTCATTTAATTCCGTATTCCGAAATCTCGATTAATACTGAACTTTCTTTTAATCTAAGTTTCTTCTTTATTTATTTTCTGGTTTTACTTATTATGTTTATTCTTGAAGATAGCAAAACCAAAGAGATCAAAGAACTCCTGGAGAAAACTATGGATTCGAGTAAAGAACTCCGGCAAAAAAATGAGTTTATTTCTGATCTTTCACATAAGCTTCGCACCTCCCTGAGTAACATAATTCTTGTAAATAATCTCATCTACAACTCAAGCCTGGATAAAAACCAGAAGGAACTTATCGATACACTCAAAGCTTCAACAAATAACCTTCTTGAGGCAGTAAATAAAATTGTGGATTTTTCTTTGCCCGATATGATGAAGATAAAGGATGTTTTCATCAGTTTCAATCTTCAGCCAACTCTTAGCAGCATTGTAAGTCTGTTTGCAGGGAAAAGCGATACGAAAATCATTCTTGAGATTTCTCCTAATATTCAGAATTTTCTTATAGGGGATCCCATTAAATTAAAGCAGATATTCCTGAATCTTCTGCAAAGCATCCTGTTTTCTCATAACAACTTAAATATTAGAGAAATAAGTATTAGTGTTTTTCCTGAAAAAGAAACAAAGACAGATCTCAAGATTTCGTTTAGTCTGAATGTGGTTTTCCAACCAAACGAGGAAATTAAAGGATCAGGGATTCTGGATTCAGATATTCTGGACTTTGAACTTGCGAATACAAAGAAACTGATAGGCTATTCAGGCGGTACCCTGTCCATAGCTCACAATGAGAATCTCGATATCTATAGTTTTATTCTTGGATTTCAGAAAGATCTTGCCCGCAAAACTGATGATGTATCTGAAAAAATGCCAATCTCAGATGCTAAGGCTGTTAGCCTGAATGATGCAAATATATTACTCGTAGAAGATAACCTTATAAACCAGAAGATTGTTATTTTGTCGCTCAAAGGTATGGTGAAGAATATTGACCTTGCCAGTAATGGTAAGGAGGCCCTGGATAAATTCGGCACATCCAAGTATGACATAATACTCATGGATATTCAAATGCCTGTTATGGACGGGATTATTGCAACCAAAAAAATAAGGGAAATAGAATCCACTACAAATACTCAAACGCCCATTATTGCAATTACGGCCAATGCTCTGGCCGGGGATCGGGAAAATTGTCTGGCTGTAGGTATGAATGATTACATTAGCAAACCCTTTCAGGTTGATATTCTGATTCAGAAAATGCGGCTCTTACTTACCAAAAAAGCATCCTGATCGTCACTATACTATTTAATACGGATTCCGATTACCAGGATATCATCTACCTGATCCAGATTTCCCCTCCATTCCTCGATGTTTTCTTCCATGTACGTTCTTTGTTTATCAAGCGGAAGCTTATGGATATTAAGTAAAAGGTGCCTGAATCTTCTGAATTTATATTTCTTCCCTTCCGGACCGCCAAACTGATCTGCATACCCGTCGCTAAACATATAGATCATATCATCGCGTTTAAGTTCAAACAAATGGTTTGTAAAAACTTTAACCGGAAACTCACTTCCTATATCCGCCCCTATTGAAAAATGGTCTGCTTTTAATTCTATAAGTTTATCCTCTCTTACAATATACAGTGGGTTAAAAGCACCTGAGAATTCAAGCATCCCCATTGATTTATCAATAACACAGAACGACAAATCCATTCCATCCTTAATGGCAATATCTTCAATATTTCCAAATATATCCTCAAAGTTGTTATTAATTGTATCGAGTATAATACTGGGACTATATATTTTTTGTGTTTTAATAATCTTCCTGAACAACTCAAAACTAATAATTGACATAAACGCTCCCGGCACTCCATGCCCTGTGCAGTCAGCTGCAGCAACAAATATTTTACCTTCCTGCTCCGAAATCCAGTAAAAGTCGCCACTGACAATATCTTTAGGTTTATGCAGAACAAAAGAATCCGGCAGAATTGTCCTGAATTGCTTTGGTGTAGTGAGCATTGCTTTCTGAATACGTTGGGCGTAATTCAGACTATCCTCAATATTTTTATTTCTAAGGCTTAACATATCCTTCTGACGGGAGATTTCTTTCGCAGCTATATCCCTTTCTCTGAGGACCTTATTTGACCGTCTTAATGCCTTTGTTCTGAACTGAACAAAGAAATATATCAGAAATGTGCCCAGAAGTAAATAAACATAAATGGCAAAGCGCGTCCGCCAAAAAGGTGCAATTGAGATAATTGAAATCTGAACACCTGTTGTGTTCCATACACGGTCATTATTTGAACCTCTGATTCTTAATGCATATTCACCGCGGGGAAGATTTAAAAGTGTAACAGAATTCTGATTTTCAATGGGTATCCATTGTTCACCTTTCCCCTTTAACTGAAGGGAATACTCAAATGAGTTCTTTTCCGGCATTGTAAAATCCAGTGATGCAAACCGAACTGTGAATGACTGTTTGTACCTGATCTCGATCCGATTAGCCGTACCTTTGGAGAAAACACGCTTAACTCCTTTACTGTCAATAATTTCAAAACTTGTAATAACAACACCGGGAACATGTGGATTCAGTGGCAGCTTATTGGGATAAAAAGAATTAAAACCGGAAATCCCACCAAAAAACATCTCACCGTCAGGTGCTTTCCTGCCAGCAGAATGATTGAATTCGTAACTCTGCAATCCTTCTGTGATGTCGAAGTTTGAAAATTCATTTTTTTCAATATCGTATTTTGAAATGCCCTTATTTGTGCTAAGCCACAGACAGTAGTTATCGTCCTCCAGAATTGAGTTTATCAGATCATTCGACAAACCACTTTCAACGGTAAATACTTCAAATTTCTCTTCTTCCGGAATATACCTGTTCAGCCCTGATGCAGTTCCTACCCACAATGTATTCCGGCTATCGATAAGAAGACTGTAAATTACTCTGGAACTCAGATCCATCTTCTTACCGGTTTCTTCGTAGCGGTAAAACAGGTCTTTGCCTTTGTCGTAACAATTAAGTCCATTCTCCGTTCCAATCCAGATTTTGTTCTCCCTGTCGTGTGCGAGCGCAAACACCAATCCCATTTCAGCAGTCTGATTATTCCTGTAAATCTTATTGTAACTCGTAAGAATCTCAAATTTCCGCTGAAAACGCAAAACTCCCTTATCTGTGCCAATCCATATGTCGCCGTTATAATCCTCATTCAAACAAAGTACTCTTCGGTTGTTTAAAATACCGGAAGCAACTGATGGGTATTTTTTTTCAAATGGAATAAATTTTCTTGCAGAGGGATCGAAAATATCCAGTCCATTAATAGATCCAAGCCAGATTGTTCCTTTTTGGTCGCGAAGCAGGCATCGGACTTTGTCGCTGCTGATTCGTTTTTCAGGATTCGGGTTTGACGCTGAATATTTTACTACCTCACCGGTCCTTCGGTTCAGAATATTCAGTCCCATATCCCATATCCCAACCCAAATAATATCTTCGCTCTCCTTATATAAACAGGAAATCATGTCACCGGAAAGAGCCGGGTAACTGTTAAATGATGAATTGTAAACCCTGAATTTCTTGGGTTTTGTATCGATTTTAAAAAGTCCCTGAAATCCTGATACCCAGATAATCCCGGATTTATCAAGTAACAGACTGGAAATAGTTCCCAGAGAATACATAGATTTATTGATGTATAAACCTGACAGGTATTGGGGTGAGGTCTTTCTTTTATCGAAAAGTATTATTCCTTTATTCGTTCCCAGCCACAATAATCCTTGCGGGTCTTCAACTATTGAATTAATCCTGTTTCCGGAAGTAACCCTTTCCTGTGAAGAGTAATTCAAATATCGCTTAAAGCTGTTCCGCAGTCTGTCGAATTTATTAAGGCCATAGCTTGTTCCAACCCACAATTCCCCATTCTTATCTTCAAGTATTGATAAAACCTCATTGTTTGACAGACTCTCATTATTTAACTGATTATGGAAATAATGTGTGAATTGTGAGTTTTTCCGGTTAAAAGCAAATAATCCATCGTTGCTGCCAAACCAAAATATTCCGTTTTTATCCTCAATAAATGCCCCATTCTGGTTTACAGGATTATTATTGAAACTGTTGACATAGTGACGATAATGGGTTATTGTATAGGTTTTCAATTCAAGTCTGTCAAGAAATTTTTCAGTTTTAATCCATACAAAACCATTTTTATCTGAGTAAACTGATAAAATTTTATGATCACTTAATGTGGTAGTGTCTCCCGGAATATGATTAAACTGTATGAATTTTTCCGTTCGTCGTTCAAATAAATTTAAACCATAATCGGTTCCGATCCACAGATTCGATTGCTCATCCTGAGTAATGCACCTGATAAAATTCTGTGTAAGTGATGCGCTATCATAAGGGACATGTTTGTAAATATCAAAATTATAGCCATCATATCGGTTAAGTCCATCACTGGTTCCTATCCAGAGAAAACCAAAAGAATCTGAGAAAGTAATATTTACGCGGGTTTGAGACAATCCGTTTTCAATAGTAAACAATTCAGCCTGGGGCAGTTTTTCAGCAAGACTCAAAGCCTGTGAAAATCCGGAAGCTGACAGGGAGAGCAGTAATATGGAAATTGAGAAAAACCTCATATTCTGCTAAATTAAGATAAAGTACTCATCAAATCAAGGAAAGAAAGGCAATGTATGTCAAATGATCACAGATTTGCAACAGCTCCTTCGTTTCTTATCATTTTCTTAAACCTAAGCGAGGGTGATTCAATGAATGTATGAGAAAAATAGTTACTCCAGTTTTTATCAATATAATTGATTGTTTCATCGTCCATAACAATTATGTTTGGCCATGGCCTGGAAAAGTTATTTATTCCGGCTTCTTTGGATGTTGCATCGACAAAAAGGATCTGATCGCCATTGTGGCTAAGAATTGAGATATCGCGCACCGGATCTGCATTGTTAAGCGCTATCCAGCTGGTAAGTTTATAATCCGAAATCTCAACATTTTCATCCAGCATAACAATTATTCTGGGCTCAACCGCTCCAAAAGCGGTTAAATCGAGCGAAATAGAATTTATATATTTTGGTTTGTTTTCCTTTTTTATATTTAGCAAAAGGATTTTGGTACCTGGATACCTTTCAGCAGTATTTTCAAAACGAAGTACCCAATCATTCCGGGAATCAGTATTTATCGGGTTTGGGTTGCTGAGACCGGAATAGGATTGTTGTTCTTCAGGGAATGGTGAAGTCAGATCTATTCCCATTTTACTACCAAAACCCAGAGACTGTGCGGAATGATCGAGCACATCCAAAGGGCCTTTCGTAAAAATAAGGTGGCGGCCAAAATTCAGATCGGAGAATTTCCTGAGAATCTCATGATAGTTGCAAATGATGCTCTTATCGTCAAGAACTATCATGAATTTATTAAACATCATCTGTCCTGCTCCCCAAAGAGCATTCATAACTTTTTCTGCCTGGCCGGGATACGATTTATCAATTGAGGTGATTGTAAGATTATGAGCCACCCCGAATTCCGGAATATTCATTTCAGTAAGTTCAGGTACCACTGTTTTTTTAATCGGCCAGAGGAAAATCCTTTCTGTAGCCCTGGCAATCCATGCATCCTCCATGGGAGGTATTCCTACCACAGTAGCAGGGAAAATAGCATTATTCTTATGGGTTATACAGGTTACATGAAAAACCGGGTAATTATCGGTAAGTGAATAAAAGCCGGTATGATCTCCAAAAGGTCCTTCGGGTCGAAATTCTTCCGAGGGATCTACAAAGCCCTCGATTATGAAATCGGCTTCAGCAGGGACATAAATATCCTGGGTAATGGCTTTTACAAGACGAACAGGTTTCTTTCTGAGGAAGCCGGCAAAGATATATTCATCGAGCTGATCAGGTAAAGGAGCCGTAGCACAATAGGTAAGAACAGGATCTCCCCCGAGAGCTACAGCAACAGGCATGAGTTTACCGGTCTTTTTATATTTTTCGAAATGGGAGGCACCGGTTTTATGACGGTGCCAGTGCATGCCGGTGGTATTTTTATCAAAAATCTGCATCCTGTACATACCTACATTTCTGTTCCCTGTTTCGGGGTCGATGGTATGCACAAGCGGAAATGTCACAAATCTGCCTCCATCAAAAGGCCAGGTTTTAAGTACAGGCAGGATTCCAAGATCGGGGTCGAGGTGGATTATCTCCTGACATACAGCTTTTCGTCTCGATTTTATAGGCATATAACCAGCGTATCTGGCCAGGGAAGGAAGCACACTGAGTTTTTTAAGCCAATTTTGCCGCGGCTCGGAAAGTATATCCAGAATTGCAGCAATTTCTGCGGATACGTCATCCAGATGCTCTATTCCCAGTGCTATACAAATGCGGCTTTCAGAACCTAATGAATTTATAAGAAGCGGGAAGTCAGTTCCGGTATTTTCGAAAAGCAGGGCTTTACCTCCCCCTTCTAATTTGGAGAACCGATCGGCAATTTCTGAGATCTCCAGTTCCGGATTTACATACTGCCTTATCCTGATAAGTTCATCATTTTTTTCGAGGCTTGCTATAAAATCCAAAAGTGAAGAAAAAGCCATTTGGTTTATTCCTCAGGTTTAACACCCATGGCAATTTTCTCCAGCATCTCAGTTGTAACTGATTTGGGGCGTTCGAGTGAATACCCAAGTGCTCTGTCCCATACAATATTAGCACAAATGCCAATTGCCCGGCCTATTCCAAACAGCACGGTATAAAAGTCGTATTCTGTTATTCCGTAATGCCATTGTATAATTCCTGACTGCGCATCCACATTGGGCCATGGATTTTTTGCTTTTCCCTGCTCCCTCAAAATATCTGGAACCACCTGATATAGCAGATCAGTGTATTTAAACAGAATATCATCCGGCATATTTTTCTGACAGAACTCGCGCTGGAAAGAATATCTGGGGTCGGTTTTACGAAGAACCGCATGTCCATATCCCGGAATAACCTGACCAGAATGCAAAGTATCCCAAACAAATTGCTTCATTTCATCCGTTGTGGGCACCTTTCCGTCCATTTTTTCACTAACATCCTGCAACCAGCGGAGAACTTCCTGGTTGGCAAGACCATGCAGAGGACCCGCAAGACCATTAATCATTGAGGATATTGCAAGGTAAACATCAGAAAGGCTGCTGGCAACAAGGTGACCTGTATGAGCGCTGACATTGCCGCTTTCGTGATCGGCATGCAGAATAAAGTTCATTCGGGTAACTTCGTCATAGGGAGGAGCAATACCCATCATATGGGCAAAGTTAGCACCGAGGTCAAGATTTGGATTAGACTGGATTCTTTTCCCGTCTCTATATAATTTTCTGTAAATATAAGCGCCTATTTCCGGTAGTTTTGCCAGAAGGTTAAGTGCATCTTCGTAGGTAGGATCCCAATAATCAAGCTTACTAACTCCTGCATGGTATTTCTTATTAAAGAAGGACTCCCTCGACATGCTAAGAATTGCTGTTGAGAAAATTGTCATTGGATGGCTGCAACAGGGAAACGCGTCAATGACTTCATACACATACCTTGGAAGTATTCTGCGCTTATTGAATTCATCAACTATTTCCGCGAGTTCGGTACTGTTTGGAATATCACCGGTAAGGAGGAGGTAATAAAGCCCTTCCACATAAGGCATTTCGGCACCCTTTGGTTTTGGAAGTAATTCGAAGACCTGCGGAAGGGTATAATCCCTGTATCGTATACCTTCGGCTGGATCGAGATAGGAAATGTCGGTAACAAGACTTTTAATATCTCTCATTCCCCCGATAATCTGGGAAATCGTAACTTTGTCAACAACTACATCACCGTATTCCTTGAGAAGTTTCTCAGTTCTGGGTCTCCAGGCCAGAATCTTTTCGTGGAGGATTTGTTTCACATTTGCCATTTTCGTACCGGATTGAGTTTGTAAGTGATTACACAAAGCCATTATGCGTAAAAATAGTAATTTTTTACATTTACAAATGTAGACTTGTACATTTGAATAAATGTTAATCAAATAACGATGAAAAAAACAGTAAAAAAGGCTGAATGCTGATTAAATCCGGGCTAATATTCCGGTCTGAATAATGAGACAAGTACTTTAAAATGAATTAGATAAGATATAATCCATATCTTTGTCACGTCTTTAATATATTTTAACAATAGATTCATTATAAATTGAATCGGGAAAAATATCAAAGGGAAATAAAAAAATCGGTTTATAGCCCACACATAACAAAAACCGCCTTAAAAGTAAAACTTTCAAAGCGGTTTTTCAGCTTTTGTCAGGTTGGAAAATGGCAACTATTTTACATATCCGTAAACTGCAGAGCTTCCAAGTTCCTCTTCGATTCGGAGCAACTGATTATACTTGGCAATCCTATCTGTACGGCTAAGGGATCCGGTTTTAATCTGTCCTGAATTGGTAGCTACAGCTATATCAGCGATGGTAGCATCTTCTGTTTCGCCTGAGCGGTGTGAGGTAACAGATGTATATCCAGCTCTGTGAGCCATTTCAATTGCATTCAGTGTTTCGGTAAGGGTTCCGATCTGGTTAACTTTAATCAGAATGGAGTTTGCGCAGCCCATTGCGATACCTTTTTTGAGGTACTCTACATTGGTTACGAATAAATCATCACCAACAATCTGGCATTTGCTACCGATTTTATCGGTAAGGATTTTCCAGCCAGCCCAGTCGTTCTGGTCCATACCGTCCTCAATTGAATCGATAGGATATTTGGAGATCAGCTCAGCCATATAATCGGCCTGTTGTGCTGAAGATCTTTTTGCGCCCTTAGCACCTTCAAACTTGGTGTAATCGTAAATACCGTCTTTGTAAAATTCAGAAGCGGCGCAATCCAGTGCGATAGAAACCTGTCCGCCATCAGCTTTCCTGCCAGGTTTGTAACCAGCATTTTTAATAGCAGTGATAATGCTTTCGAGAGCATCTTCTGTACCTTTAAGAGCAGGTGCAAATCCACCTTCATCACCAACTGCAGTGCTCAGACCGCGGTCGTGCAGTACTTTTTTAAGTGAGTGGAATACTTCAGCACCCATTCTGAGACCTTCACGGAAGGAAGGAGCACCAACAGGACGGATCATGAATTCCTGAAAGGCTATTGGCGCATCGGAGTGAGATCCCCCGTTAATAATATTCATCATAGGAACAGGAAGAACAGTTGCGTTAGTTCCGCCAATATAACGGTATAAAGGAAGATCGTGGTATTGGGCAGCTGCCTTTGCAACAGCGAGTGAAACACCGAGCATTGCATTAGCGCCCAGTTTAGCTTTGGTTTTTGTGCCGTCGAGAGCAATCATTTTCTGGTCAATAGCAACCTGTTCGAAAGCGCTCATTCCAATGACTTCCTTAGCAATTACATTGTTAACATTATCGACTGCTTTAAGTACTCCTTTACCAAGATAGCGTTTTTTATCGCCGTCTCTCAGTTCAATTGCTTCGTTTTCGCCGGTAGATGCGCCTGAAGGAATAGCTGCACGACCAACAAAACCGCTGGCCAGCATAACTTCAACTTCGATTGTAGGATTTCCACGAGAGTCGAGGATTTCACGAGCATGTACATCAACAATTTGTCCCATAGTAATTTTGTTTTTAAATGAATTTATTTAGTCCGGATATTTTCAAAAAAAAAGGATAAGGTGTAAAATTACCTTATCCCTTTTATATAAAAAACCAGTGTGGTATTTTTTTTGTTATTCTTCTTTCTTTTCTTCTTCAGCAGGTGAACTTACGTCACCCGGTGTTTCATCTACAATTGTAGCATCTTCGATAACGGGAGTTGAGGCAACGGTAGCTGCAGCAGCTTTTTCTACCGGCTGATCACCTGCAACTGCTTCAACTTTTTTCTTCGCGCTACCACCTCTGCGACTTCTTGCTTTTGCTTTAACCGTTGTAGACGCTTTGAGTAAATTCTCGTTAAAGTCTACCAGTTCCATAATGCACATATCAGCATTATCGCCCAGGCGGTTTCCCAATTTAATAATACGGGTATAACCTCCCGGTCTTTCAGCAACTTTTACTGCCACTTCACGAAACAATTCGTTAACGGCATCTTTATCCTGGAGGTATCCAAAAACCACCCTGCGTGAGTTTGTTGAGTCTTCTTTCGATTTGGTGATAAGGGGCTCAACGTATGTACGCAATTCCTTAGCTTTGGCTGTAGTGGTTTTAATCCGTTTGTGCAATATTAGTGAAGCTGCCATATTTGCAAGCATTGCTTTACGATGTGCACTTTTTCTGCCTAAGTGGTTAAAACTTTTCCTATGTCTCATTTTCTGTTATTCCTTGTCTAATTTGTACTTATTAATATCCATTCCAAAGTTAAGGCTCATGGAGGTAAGGAGCTCATCCAGTTCGGTAAGTGATTTTTTTCCGAAATTTCTGAATTTCAGCAGATCGTTCTTGTTAAATTTCACCAGGTCGCCAAGGGTTTCAACCTCAGCTGCCTTGAGGCAGTTAAGAGCTCGAACGGAAAGATCCATATCCACGAGTTTGGTTTTAAGAAGTTGTCTCATGTGGAGTACTTCCTCGTCAAACTCTTCGTTTGCAAATTTCTCATCCGAATCGAGAGTAATTTTCTCATCAGAGAAGAGCATAAAGTGGTAAATAAGAATTTTTGCTGCCTCTTTAAGTGCGTCTTTCGGGAAGATAGATCCATCGGTCTCGATTTCGATGATAAGCTTTTCGTAGTCGGTTTTCTGCTCAACACGATAATTTTCAACAGCGAACTTTACATTTTTTATCGGGGTGTAGATAGCATCAATCGCTATAAGTCCGAATTCAGGGTCTGAAGGTTTGTTTTCCTCTGCGGTTACATAACCTCTGCCTTTGTTAATGGAAAACTCCATCTGAAGTTTAACGTCGGTTTCCATTCTGCAGATAACGAGATCCGGATTTAATACTTTGAATCCGCTGAGGAATTTTGATAAATCACCAGCTTTGAATTCTTCCTGACCGGTAATTGTTACCATGATTTTCTCATCATTCACATCTTCAATCTGCTTTTTAAAGCGGATTTGTTTAAGATTGAGGATAATCTGGGTAAGGTCTTCGATAACACCTGTTATAGTTGAAAACTCATGCTCAACACCTTCAATTTTAACTGTGGATATTGCATAACCTTCCAGGGAAGACAACAAGATTCTTCTAAGCGCGTTCCCAACGGTTATTCCGTATCCTGGTTCAAGAGGACGGAACTCGAATTTTCCTTTGTAATCATCGGATTCGAGCATTATAACCTTATCGGGTTTTTGAAAAGCTAAAATTGCCATAAAATCAGTTGTTATATTATTTTGAATACAATTCTACGATAAGCTGTTCCTTGATATTTTCAGGAATATCAGCTCTTTCGGGCTTATTCAGATACTTACCAGACATCTGGTTTGTATCCCACTCAAGCCAGGATGAAGAAGTACGGCGTGAAGAAAGTGAATCAGAAATCGCTTCGAGTGATTTAGATTTTTCCCTTACGCTTATAATGTCTCCGGGTTTCAGAATATAGGAAGCAACGTTCACTATATCTCCGTTAACCGTAATATGGCGATGACCGACAAGCTGTCTGGCAGCTGCACGTGTAGGTGCGATACCTAAGCGGTAAACAACGTTATCGAGACGTGATTCCAGAAGCTGAAGAAGTACTTCGCCGGTAACTCCTTTACTGCTCTGTGCTTTTTCGAACAGGTTTCTGAATTGTTTTTCAAGAATACCGTAGGTATACTTAGCTTTTTGTTTTTCCTTAAGCTGAGTGCCATACTCGGAAGTTTTACGTCTTCTTTTGTTTGCACCATGCTGTCCGGGGGGAAAATTTTTCTTCTCGAATGTTTTATCAGCACCGTAGATAGCTTCGCCAAATTTTCTGGCAATCCTGGTTCTGGGTCCTCTATATCTCGCCATTTATGTAAGTTTTACACTTTATTATTAATTTTTTATACCCTTCTTCTTTTCGGGGGACGGCATCCGTTGTGGGGAAGTGGAGTAACGTCAACGATTTCGGTTACTTCAATTCCGGCAGTATGAATGGTTCTGATGGCGGATTCTCTACCGGCACCCGGTCCTTTAACATACACCTTTACTTTACGAAGGCCGCTGTCATAAGCTGCCTTTGAACAATCTGCAGCTGCCATCTGTGCAGCATAAGGAGTGTTCTTTTTTGAGCCCTTAAAGCCCATTTTTCCTGCTGATGACCAGGAAATCACTTGCCCGGAATTATTGGTAAGTGATACTATAATGTTGTTGAATGAGGCATGAACATGAGCCTGCCCGGTAGGTTCCACATTAACAACTTTCTTCCTTGTCGATCCGGTCTTTTTTGCCATCTTCTTAATTCTTATTTGGTTGCTTTCTTCTTGTTAGCTACAGTTTTCTTTCTGCCCTTACGGGTTCTAGCATTGTTTTTAGTGCTCTGTCCTCTTACGGGTAACCCGATACGATGGCGAATACCTCTGTAGCAGCCGATATCCATGAGCCTTTTGATGTTTAACTGAACGGAAGAGCGTAATTCACCTTCCACCTTGAATTCGTCGTTAATAACCTTACGAATGTTAGATATCTGGTCGTCATTCCAGTCTTTAACCTGAATATCGTAGTTAACCTCTGCTTTATCCAGAATTTTTCTGGCAGAGCTTCTCCCGATTCCAAAAATGTAGGTAAGACCTACTTCTCCACGCTTATTTTTCGGCAAATCAACGCCAACGATTCTAGCCATATTGTTTTACTATATTGATTTCATTAAATATTATTAACCCTGACGCTGTTTAAATTTCGGATTCTTTTTGTTAATCACGAAAAGGCGTCCTTTACGCTTTACGATCTTGCAGTCTGCGCTACGCGGTTTGATTGATGTTCTGATTTTCATTTCATTAATTATTTATATCTGAATGATATTCTACCTTTTGTTAAATCGTACAACGACATTTCAACCTTCACTTTATCTCCCGGCAGAAGCTTTATATAATGCATTCTCATTTTACCTGAAATATGAGCAGTAATCACATGCCCGTTCTCCAGTTCAACGCGAAACATTGCATTCGACAGAGCTTCGGTTATAACACCATCTTGTTCAATAGAAGGTTGTTTAGCCATATATTATTTCAATTTTAATACTTCTTCAATATAACTGAAAGTAGACAGTACATCCGGCTTTCCGCTATCAATGGCAACTGCCAGTTCAAAATGTGCAGAAGGCAATCTGTCTTTTGTTCTGATTGTCCAACCATCTGCCTCCTGAATGATTTGTCTTTTACCCATGTTTATCATTGGTTCAATACAAATAACCATTCCTTTTTTCAACTTTACGCCAGTTCCTTTGCTTCCATAATTTGGAACTTCCGGTTCTTCGTGGAGATGTCTGCCTAGTCCGTGTCCAACCATTTCCCTGACTACGGAGTAACCGGAATTTTCGGAATGTTGCTGCACTGAAGAAGCAATATCACCTATGCGGTTTCCTTCAATAGCCATTTCTACTCCCAGAAACAGAGCTTCCTTTGTAATTCTGAGAAGCCTGCTAACCGGTTCTTCAATCTCTCCGACGCCAAAACTATATGCAGTATCGCCGTAGAATCCATCGAGTATCACACCACAATCAACAGAAACCATATCGCCATCTTTTAGAATGGTTGAGGATGGAATGCCATGTACCACCTGTGAGTTGACAGATGTACAGAGTGTTTTCGGGTAACCGTTATATCCCAGAAATCCCGGAATAGCTTTATTATCCCTGATATACTCTTCGGCAACACGATCAAGTTTTTCAGTTGTAACTCCCGGTTTGATAAGCTTTGCAATTTCCGCCAGTGTTTTCGAAACCAGCAGGTTACTGTTGCGAAGCTTTTCTATCTCCTCAGTTGTTTTTATTATAATCATCAAAGAACGTCTCCTGATTCACAGGTTAAACAGATGCAGCGCCAGATCTTCCTTTTATCCTACCAGACTTCATAAGTCCGTCGTAATGCCTCATAAGAAGATGACTTTCAATTTGCTGGAGGGTATCCAGTACAACACCGACAAGAATTAAAAGGGAAGTGCCTCCGTAAAACTGAGCAAATGAGCTGTTAACACCGGCAATTGTAGCGAATGCGGGCATGATTGCTACAAAGGCCAGGAATATAGAACCCGGAAGAGTAATCCTGGACATAATTGTATCAAGGAATTCAACCGTTTTTCTTCCCGGTTTAATTCCGGGGATGAATCCGCCATTCTTTTTCATATCTTCTGCCATTTGCATAGGATTGATTGTAATAGCGGTATAGAAATATGTGAATAATATAATCAGAATTGCAAATACAAAATTATACCAGAATCCTGTAGTTGTTGAAAATGCTGCTGCAAAGCCTGTAAGTGTTTCCGAATTTGCAAATCCTGCAACTGTTATTGGGATAAACATGAGGGCCTGAGCAAAAATGATTGGCATAACACCGGCAGCATTAACTTTTAGCGGGATATACTGTCTGACTCCACCGTACTGTTTATTACCAACAATTCGTTTTGCATATTGCACCGGAATCCTTCTTGTTCCCTGGACCAATAGAATTGTTGCCATAAAAACAAAGAAGAGAAAAACAATCTCAACGAGGAAAGCTACAAGACCTCCACCCTGTTGCTCAAGACGTGCACTGAACTCTGCAATAAAAGCAAAGGGGAATCGTGCGATAATACCGATCATAATAATCAGTGAGATACCGTTTCCTATACCTTTATCTGTGATTTTTTCTCCCAGCCACATTACAAACATTGTACCGCCGGTAAGAATTATTATTGCAGCCAGCTGATTGAAAGCGGGAGCAAATGCTTCCGGAGCCTGAGCTCTGAGGTTAGCAATATATGCCGGAGCCTGGAGAAGAAGAATAACGACTGTAAGATAACGTGTGATCTGATTTACTTTTCTACGACCGCTTTCACCTTCTTTCTGAAGTCTCTGGAAATAAGGAACAGCGATACCTAATAGCTGAATAACAATTGAAGCTGAGATATAGGGCATGATTCCTAGTCCAAATACAGAAGCATTTGAAAATGCGCCTCCGCTGAACATATCAAGAAGTCCCATTACCCCGCTTTCAGTCTGTTCTTTGAGACCGGCAAGTGCATCAGGGTCAATACCGGGCAGAACAATGAAAGAACCTAAACGATAAACCAGAATAATTCCCAGAGTATAGAGAATTCTCGTTCTAAGTTCTTCAATTTTAAAGATATTTTTTATAGTTTCAATAAAAGCTCTCATCAGTCTTTTTTATTAACCCGTCGTTATCCGGGAAGTGTTAGATTACGTTGGCAGTACCCTGAGCGGCTTCAATGGCTTCAATAGCTTTCTTTGAAAAAGCATGAGCTTTAACTGAAAGTTTTGAAGTCAGGTTTCCGTTGCCCAGAATTTTAACCATCGCGTTTTTACTAATCAGACCAGCATCAATAAGTGTGTTGATATCGATATCTTTCAGATTCTTTTTATCAGCCAGATATTGAAGAGTACTAATGTTAATCCCTTTATATTCTTTACGGTTGATATTTGTGAAGCCGAATTTGGGAAGTCTTCTCTGCAAAGGCATCTGACCTCCTTCAAATCCGATTTTCCTCGAATATCCGGATCTGGACTGAGCTCCTTTATGGCCTCGTGTGGAGGTACCACCTTTTCCGGAACCTTGTCCGCGCCCTTTTCGCTTACTATTATGAGTTGATCCTTGTGCCGGTTTTAAATTACTCAAATCCATTTCTTTGTGATATAAAATGATAAATATTATAATTTTTCAACTTTAACCAGGTGTGACATCTTGGTTACCATTCCCAGTATTTGTGGAGTTGCTTCCACTTCAACACTGGCGTTAATTTTTTTAAGGCCCATGGCTGTGAGAGTCTTCTTTTGTCTCTCTGTGCTGCCAATTTTACTTCTGACCTGGGTTATTTTGATCTTTGCCATTTCGAATAACAGATTATTAACCGTTAAATACTTTATTCAGTTCCACACCTCTGTGCTGAGCTACAGTATATGCATCCCTGAGTTCCAGAAGCGCATTGAATGTTGCTTTAACAAGGTTGTGAGGGTTAGAGGATCCTTTGGATTTCGCGAGTACATCATGTATTCCAACGCTTTCCAGAACAGCGCGCATAGCACCTCCTGCCTTAACACCTGTACCACCTGATGCGGGTTTCAGAAAAACGCTTGCTCCTCCAAATTTCGCATATTGTTCATGAGGAATGGTACCTTTTAAAACAGGAACCCTGATAAGGTTCTTTTTGGCATCTTCC
>CAYOLQ010000035.1:0-29657 GCA_964404825.1 uncultured Chitinophaga sp. | reverse complement strand
ACTTATAATATTAATCTTGATTCATCAGGCGATGTCATGCAAACCGTGGAATATAAATTTGGCAATTCTGCAAAATAGAAGGATAATAATAGCAGATCAATCCATATTGAGGAAAGCCATTGACCAGTTCATGGAAAAACCCGGTCAACTATATATAGATATTAATTAAGATCAAAACAGCATTCAAATGAATATAACGGTTTTGATGACATGTTTGATATTGGGTAGTTTTACCCTGACAGAATCTGAAAAGTCAGTTCTCAATCTGGAGCCTGACACCATGTGGGCCTATAAGCAAATTGATGGCAAAGATCTTCAAATGTCGGTCTTTTTACCGGCTGACTACTGTGAAGAAGGACCGTTTCCCACAATTGTTTTTTTTCATGGAGGAAGCTGGAACGCTGGTGAGGCAAGTTGGCATTATCCCGATTGCGCCTATTGGAGCAAACGGGGAATGATAGCTGTGTCAGTCGACTATCGGCTAAAAGACAGGGACGGAGTAGCAGTTCCATTGGAATGTGTTAAAGATGCCAAATCTTCGATTCTATTCCTTCGAAAAAACGCTACAAAACTCAGGGTAGACGCCGACAAGTTGGTTGTCTCCGGAGGTTCGGCAGGCGGACAGATGGCTGCAGCCCTGGCCACCATAAAAAGTCCTGAGACCAATGATAATAGTTACGATGGTTCAATATCCTGCATTCCCGATGCAGTGGTTTTGTATAATCCATATTTTAAGTGCACTCCTGAGCTTTCTCCCCCAAACTATATCACAGAAGGGCTTCCTCCTTTCATTACATTTCTGGGAGAGGAGGATCCTGCAATTACCGTGGAGGAAATGAGAGCGTTTCATAATGCCATCAACCAAGCCGGAAACACATCAGAATTATATATCGGGAAAGGGGGGAAACACGGTTTTTGTAATGGACGCAATAGTAATAATCCATTTTTTTATTGGTCGCTGGAACTTGTAGATCAATTCCTTGTCAATCATGGAATATTAGCCGGGGAATCAAAAGTGGAGAGGCCTGCCGGTGTAAAACAACTTCAAACAGGTGATTACGACGTGTATCGATAGGATGTTTAAACTTATAACAAAACAAAGTTTAATATGAAAATGTTAAATTTTACCATATTTGGAATTATAATTCTTCTGTGTAGTTGCAGCCAAACAAATAATGTGCATAACATTATGGATTTTGGAGCGGTAGCCGATACAACAGTATTAAATACTTTAGCTATTCAAAAAGCAATCGATAAATGTACTGAAAAGGGAGGAGTTGTATTGGTCCCTGCCGGAAAGTATCAAACTGGCACCATTAAGCTTAAAAGTAATGTTGAACTGCATCTTGATAAAGGTGCTGAGCTTTTAGGTAGTAAATCATTATCAGATTATTCATCGGATATCATTGGAGCTGTTGAAGCACCGGAATTTAACAAATGCCTGGTTTATTCAGAAAATGCAATCAACCTGAAAATTACCGGTGAAGGGGTAATCAATGGCAGAGGCTTAATATCTAATTTTCCCGTAAAAAATGACGGCCAATTAGGTGAACGTCCAATGCTAATGCGCTTTGTAAACTGCAAAGGAATTACTCTTTCTGATGTTAGTTTTATAAATAGTGCCTCGTGGTGTACACATCTGATTGATTGCGATAGTATTCTTGCCCGGAATGTCACCATCGATAGTCATGTAAATTCTAACAACGATGGTTTTGATATTGATGGATGTAAAAACATATTAATTGAGAATTGTATTATTCATTCGGGCGATGATGGTATTTGTCCCAAAAGCACGACAAAGAGGGTGGTTGAAAACTTGATTGTGAAAAATTGCAGGGTAATTAGTAATACATCTGCATTTAAATGCGGAACATCTTCCCTGGGTGGATTCAGGAACATTTCTGTAACCGATTGCGACTTTTCTGATACAAGAATGGGAGCCATAAAACTTCTGTTGGTGGATGGTGGCATACTCGAAGACATTTTTATCTCCAATATTACAATGAATAATGTTGAAGGTCCAATATTTATAAGACTAGGAAACCGGGGCCGGAAGTATGATGTCCCGACAACACAAATCCAGAATAAAGATGTTCAGAATGAGGGCGTCCCTGCGGGTTCTCTTAAAAACATCAAAATCAGCAATATTAAAGCAACTGTTGTCAGTAATGTACAAAATCGTTGTGGTATTATGATTTCAGGAATTCCCGGACATTATATCGAAAATGTTGTTCTCGAAAACATAGAGATTTCCTATCCGGGTGGCGGCACTTCTGAAGACGCAATAAGGATTGTTGATGAAGATGTAGCCCGCTACCCTGAGCAATTTTTCTTTGGAATATTACCATCCTGCGGGGCCTACCTTCGCCATACTAAAAACATTGAATTTAAAAATGTAAAAATGTCAACCCGCAAGCCAGATAAGAGAAAAATGATTGTCCTGACAGATACGGAAAATTTCACAAATCATTAATTACTAATTAAAATGAATATCAAGATTTCTCTTTTTAAATCAAGTTTTTCTCCAATTTCGCTGAGGATCAGGTCATTGATTCCCTTACTCTTGATTTTTGTATCCAACTCATACGGTCTGGTAATTGATGTAAGCAAACACGGTGCTATAGGTGATGGGAAGACGGTTAATACCATAAGTATTCAAAAAGCAATTGACGACTGCCATGATTCCGGAGGAGGCAGAGTCTTGTTTTCAAATGGAAATTTTGTCACAGGAACCCTCTTTCTTAAAAGCAATGTAATTCTGCATATTGAAGCCGGTGCTACTCTATCGGGAAGTAAAAAAATCAGTGACTATTCACCCAATGTGTTCCGAAATCAATATGCCAATGAACCCCACATGGACAGATGCCTGATTTATGCAGAAAATGCAAGAAATATTGGTATAACTGGAAATGGCACCATTAACGGACAAGGAGAAAAAAGTAATTTTCCCAATGCAGATGATCCCAACAAGTATCGGCCAATGCTTATCCGTTTTCTGAAGTGTGAAAATATATCAATACAGGATATTAAACTCCTGAATCCGGCTTGTTGGACAGTTGCAATGATTTATTGCAAACGGATTAATATTCAGGGTATTACTATCTCAAGCAGGGTAAATGATAACGGAGACGGATTAGATTTTGATGGTTGTGAGTATGTTACTATTAATAATTGTGTTTTTGATACAAGTGATGATTCCATTTGTCTGCAGGCATCAAGCAAAGATTACCCCTGCCGGTATATTACAATCACCAACTGCATTATGAGCAGTCATTGGGCGGGAATGCGAATCGGGATGCTTTCCATCGGTGATTTTTATGATGTCACGGTTGACAATTGTGTCTTTCACGATATTACGGATGCTGCACTCAAAATCCAAATGCTTGAAGGTGGAAGAATGGAGAATTTTATTTTCTCAAATCTTATCATGAGAGAAGTAACCCGGGCCGTGTTAATGACATTTAATAATTACACCGTGTATGTGGATGGACCATCAGAGCCAGCCCCAATGCAGACAATGAAAAATTTCACTTTCAGCAATTTCAGGGTTGAAACGAAGTTCGTGCGAAAGGATGATATAAAACCCCTTATATTATTAACCGGGCTACCAGGACATGCTATAGAGAATGTATCATTCAGCAATATTCATATGACCGGTCCGGGTGGTGGAACGGTTTCTGATGGTAAGCTTCGTTCCATTCCTGAGTTGGATCACATTCGGCCGGAATTCTTTCAGTTCGGGAAAGTCGTGCCGGCATATGGTATTTATGCACGACATATAAAGGGATTATCCTTTGATAATATGCAAATGGATACAGAAATACCCGATGACCGCCCGGCTATAATTATCGACGATGTCGTCAATTTTGAGTTGTCTGACAGCAAAGTTTCGGTTACTTCTGAAGCAGAATGCATGATTCGACTGCAAAATGTCCGGCAGGCATGGATTCGCAATTGTCAGCCTCTTGGTGAAAATGAAACTTTTCTCCAGGTTGAGGGAAAAGAGAGCAGTGATATTTTGTTTACAGGGAATGATTTGAGAGGATTCAAAAATTCATTTGTCTGCAACAGCGGTGCCAGCATGGATGAAGTTATTTCAAATAATAATATTGAATAGATAATACAGTTGATCGATTAAAATTCTAATGATAAAAATGGAGCAAAGAATAATAACATGAATGATTCAAGCAAATTATCACTCATTAGGAGCAACTAATTGAAATAAGAAATTACGAAATTTGCCAATACGTTAACTACAGATATCAAGATATGAGAAATGAAACCTGGTTCCGTTTGCAAATACCCTTAATAATTTTTAGTGCATGTTCCACTCCGGTCTTTGCACAGCAACCCAATATAATCTTCATTTATGCGGATGACTGGGGATATGGGGATTTAAGCATACATGGTCATCAGACGATTACGACTCCTAATTTAGACCGACTGGCAGCCGAAGGAACAGAGTTTTTACAGTTTAATGTTTGCAGCCCGGTATGTTCATCAAGCAGGACTGCCATCATGACGGGGCTATACCCTTCCCATTATCAGATCCATCAGCATTTTGCAGACCATCAGCTAAATATGGATCGGAATATGCCTGACTGGCTTGATCCGACAGCACCAATGATTTCAAGACTATTCAAGGAAGCAGGTTACAGGACTGCTCACTATGGTAAATGGCATTTAACCAATAGTGGAGTGATTGATCCTCCTTTACCTGTTAACTATGGTTATGAGGAGACATACGTGTTTAATGGACCAGGACCCGGTGTGGGAGTTCCCATAGGTGTTTCAACAGGGAAATGTGTGGATTATTGCATCGACTTCATAAATAAGGATCAGGGTAAGCCTTTCTTTATCAACCTCTGGATCCATGAATCTCATGCGGCTATCGATCCCCCCGAAGATGCCAAGGAAGCCTATGCGCACGTAGAGGAACCTTTTAGAAGTTATTATGCATGTATTAGTTATGCAGACAGGGAACTGGGAAGACTGTTTAAGTATCTGAAAGATACAGGCCTCGATGCCTCTACGATGATTGTTTTTAGCTCTGATAACGGACCTGAAGGTTCCAGTGAAGATCCAACTAAATTAGAGTATTATTCAAGGGGAGAAACCGCAGGACTCCGAGGACAAAAAAGAAGTCTGTATGAAGGAGGTGTTGGCCTTCCCTTTATCGTGCACTGGCCGGGAACAGTTCCTGCCGGAAAAATCAATAATACCAGTACGATAGCTGCAGTGGATATATTGCCTTCTTTCTGCCAAATCGCAGGTATTGATCTTCCCGGGGATTATATTTCAGATGGGGAAGATATGTCCGCGAGCCTGCTTGGCGGAGATCAGCAACGCAGCAAACCTATATTCTGGGATTGGAGAGGGGCTACCTTTGGAGAGAACTGGCCACGAATGGCCGTAAGAAGCGGTGATTGGAAACTTTTAAGTAATGAAGATGGTTCTCAACGAAACCTTTTCAATATCCAGTCCAACAGGGTGGAGCAATATGATTCTTTGAGCAATTACCCGGAACTTGCAGACAGTCTTTTTTTAATGGTATCCAACTGGAAAAAGAGTCTTCCAACGAACATTCCCATCAAAAATATTGCTTTCTATACGAATAAAGCAGGAGACCGTGTGGTCATCGACTTCTCAAATACGAATTCTACCCTGAATGAGATAATGGATCCGGAATTCCGTGTATACCGGTCAGCTAAAAATATTGAGATCCCCATTGATTCCATAAGTCATGATACCCGGAAGATATATCTCCACCTTTCTTTGGATACTCCCCTGGGACCTGAAGAAGTGCTTTCCATTGCATTCAGATCCGGAAAAGTAACTACTAAAAATGAAGCTTGCCTGCTATTCTTCTCAATTGAACCGGTCCAAAATCAAATTCAGCTGGGGCCGGATTTATATTCCCTGGTATTTAATCTCTTTGACGGATCAAACAATTTCAGCATACCCGGAGTTACAATAAATGCAGATACAATTGTTACTGAAACCAATTTGAACGGCGGAGCATATTTTCATCTTCCTGAAGGAAACTACATTTACAGTGCTGTAAAAGAAAACTATACATCAGTAAAAGATACCCTGGACCTGTTTGAGGATACTGAGATCAACCTATATCTTTATCCAACCACTGCATCTGTAAAATTCAGGATCACAGATGGAGACAGTCCGCTCTACCAGGCAGAAGTAGAAATCGGTGAAAAAAAAAAGACTACCAATACGGTTGGCATTGCTGTATTTGATGAACTTAGCATTGGTGAATCCTATCCATATTCTATTACTAAAACCGGTTATTTTAATCTGAAAGATACACTAATTTTAAACGGGGACTCAACACTCAACGCCGTAATGCTTTTCAATACAAGCATTATAGCGTCTGAAAATGAGGCGATAAGAGTGTTTCCGAATCCGGTTCAAGAGAAGCTGAATATTCAGTCTTCAAAACTCCTTAAGAGTGTAATATTGTATGATATGAATGGGCTGGTTGTAAAGCAGAGTGAGTGCCATAGTAAATCCTGCACAATTGAAATATCAAACATTGCAAAAGGTTCTTATATGCTTGAAGTATTTTTGGAAAATTCAAAGAAAACGCCTACTCTTCAAAGAATAATTATTCTCTAAAAAAATGAAAAAATATGTCTCGCTCTAATAGTATTCTCCTATTCATTTTTTCGTTTTTCCTTCTTCCTTTAAGTGGACAAAAATTTGACAGTACGCTCATTAGCCGTTCAGCCTATGATGTTTCAGACAGCCTCATGTTCGGATGGGTGCCCGGTGGTCAACACGATAGTATACCTGCTTATTCCGGGAACAGCATATTTACTACTGATTACGAACCATCAGAAAGCTATTGGGATCCGGGTTGTGATGAAGAAGACGTATTCCTGGCAAGGTTGATCCATAAGGAAGCTGATTCTGTGCACTGGAACCTGGGGATCGGCAGGGCTGGAATCATCTATTCCTTTATCGGGCCTTATGGTGAAGGAGTCCCTCCGCAGGTGCATAGTTCCTCCGGATTAAATCTCGCCCCATGGATTGATGAGGTATGGCAGGTCGTGAGTGTAAATAATGTGCTCAACAATGCCGATAGAATTCCGGCTCCTCCTGGATCCAGCCTGGCATCTACTATTCGTAGCATGCCCTATTTTATTCATGGTGCAGGAGCCTATCGGAATGACACCATGTATGCCCGCCTTCCAGCTCCCTTTTACAGTCCGCTGATGTCATCATGGTATAATCAGCAAGAGAGGGCTTTATATACAACCAACTGGGGAACGCAGGCCCATATTCCCAGTCTTCATAAATCCCAGTTATTGTTTACTTACAAATACAAGGATCTTGGAAACGGGATTATGGAAAACACAATGGTCATTCAGAATTTTGGAGATGTTCAGGTAAATTACCACGATATGCCCTGGGGTGGAGTAAGGGCTTCTACCCTTCCCCAGGTCTGGTTGTCCAAACCCGACCATAGCCTGGAAAGAAGCTATAAGACTTTCGGTGGTGATGATTCGGGAATCGTTTCCAGCATTGATCTTACAGGGGGATATATGATCTGGGCTGCTGAAGGCAATAATGATGACCGTCCCGCCCTGGCCGTCGTATATGGATATGAACAGCACAAAGCTGAGTTCAAAGACAAATACAGTATGACTGGCATCCGCTTGCGATGGGGCTTAACTGGTAATGTTGAAAGAAGCTATACTGTATTTGAGCTGAACCCGATAATTGATATCAACCAGGGTAAATCATTCTTTTCCCGCATCTATTATATTAACGGGACCTTCAAAGAGGTGCATGAGAAAGCTAAAAAGATTGCAAAGGCCACCGACTATGGTTTTATTCAGCTGGATCCTGAGAATGTGGCCCGGACTGTTATAAAAACATCCGATCACTTTAATGCTCTGAAAGAAGATATCCAACTATTTGCGGAGCCTGTCGCTGATAATATTCCACTCTTTCTTATGGAAAATACGCAAACCGGAATGCGCTACATTTCCCCTGATCTCTACCATGACGTTCCTACTCTGCCCTTTGTCAATCCTTATGCTCCTTCAGACCCTAAATTCGAAACATATCAGAACAGGTTCGTCTACCGACCATATGATGGTTCCATAAAATATCTGCGTTTACTTGGTTATGGTGTAGAACTTAGAGACAATACTCCGGACATCCGATACAAACTACTGGATTCTCTGATCACAGATAGTACAAGAATTATTATTCCGGATGCATATAAGAAAAAAATATGGATTCCCTTTGAATCCTGCAATGGCTGTTCTTATGGGCTTGATCCTCAACCCTTGCTTCCCGGATATGAACTGTATTCTGATTTCGGAGAAAACAGAATATATCAGGTTCAAAGCCCGGTAAACCTGATTTTCAGCCACAGTGAACTTAACCCGGCCCAGATATGGGGTAATATAAGTCGTTTGACAGGAAAAGTGATCAGACAGACCGGCACCTCTGCTTCTTTTTTTTTAGAAGTTCCGGGAAACATCGATCTTTCCGGTCACGGGACATTCCGCTTACGGGTTTATTATAAATCAAAAGAATCAATAATCCCACCATGCAATGTTGGATTGATACTCAGACATAATGGAGATGAAAACACCCAGTATGAAAAGTGGAAGGAAGTGACCATAGCAAACAGATGGATTGAGTTCACCTTTAATTGTCACCTTGATAACCCTATTGAACAGTACAACCAGGTCTTCATTTATTTCAGTTCTCCTGATAATGAAAATCAGGCTGCAGGTCAGACATTCTATATAGATGAACTGACAGGCCCCCCGGTCATTGTCCCGGTCGAAGATTACAATGTGACTTTCCGTATAAAAGATAAAATTACTGGTTCGCTGTTACAGGACATCGATGTTACTGTTGGTCAGGAAGATATAAAAACTGCGGAAAATGGAGAGGCACTATTCACCCTCATAAAGGGAAATTGGACATACAGGATCAGTCATCCTGACTATGTCGAAACCGAATCTTCTATTGAAGTTTATAGTGACACAGTGGTTCAGATATCTCTCACACCAGATTCCAAACGCGTTATCTTCAGCATCTATTCTGAAAGGACCGGAAATCCGCTCCCGAATATTTCAGTAATTGTTGGGAATAATGAGCTTATTAGCGGTATTAATGGAGTGGCTATACTCGATTTATATAAGGGGAATTATAATTATTCACTAAGCCACCCTGATTATTTCATCGTCACTTCTGCCCTGGAGTTAAGAAACGATACGACTATTCATGTAGTACTTTTATCGAACAAAGCCAGTATCAAATTCAGAATCTACGCGGAGGAAAATCCATTGTATAATACTTTAATTCAACTTAATGACAGTTCTCTTTCTACAAATCAGACAGGAATAGCGCTTTATGCGAATCTGGCCAGGTTTGAAGATTATAACTGGACTGCCTCAAAAGAGGGATATAAAAACTCCCAGGGAGCCTTCAACCTATTGAATGACACAACTGTGAATATTTCGATGATCCTTCTCACCAATAGTGAAGGCCATCGACTAAAGGGTCTCACGTTCTATCCCAATCCGGCTCATTCCAAACTGTTCATTGAATCAGATGAAATAATACAGCGGATTGAAATTTGTGACCTTAGGGGAGCGCTGTTATACTTTAAAGAGATTAATGGCAACAATGCAACCATCGATATAGCCACCCTCCAAAATGGCATTTATATCGCCAGAGTTTACCGGGATGAAATAAGGACAGTAAGCATGAAATTAATAAAATCAGAATAGCGATTATTGGCCGGTTTGAGTTATAGAAACACAACCAAATTAATTGTAAGAAAATAAACATTGTTTGGGGAAGTCAGGTAAACAATAAATACATATTCATGCATAAAATTTTCGTTGCGATTACAGCACAAGCAATCATTCATATCATACTTTCTGGTTTCACCAATGCCAGCGGCCAAAATTCGAAATATCCGGATGGCAGTTACTCCCTGCCCGAAAACCTTGTTCAACGACCAGATGCCTTTCTTGGATTTCCCGATGCGATTGAAAGTGAACTGTTTAATAATTTTAAAAACCCACCTGAGGGTTATGGCGAGGTTCCTTTCTTTTGGTGGACCGGAGGAGATACACTCACAAAGGAGCGACTATTATGGCAGTTGGACAAACTAAGCGAAACCGCAGTTCAAGGACTTAATGTCAGTTATAATCACACCCATAGAGAGGCGGATCCGGAACTGAACAAAGGAAACGATAAAATAAGTTTTGGTGTTCCCGAACCCAGTTTTCCAAACTTTATGTCGGAAGAGTGGTGGGAATTATGGAGCTGGTTTTCAGAAGAATGCGGGAAAAGAAATATGGGACTCGGACTAGATGACTATGTTTTGGGATTCCCCGGTGGAGGATTCTGGACCGACAAAGTGGAAAATCTATTGATGGAAAAGGACTACCAGGGCAAACTCAAACTCCACGAAAGGATATCTGTAAGCAATAATACCGGCATTGAACTTCGTGTACCCGAATCACTCATTTCTATTGTAGCTTATCCGAAAACTGACGGAATATACAATTACAAAGAAGGTTTAGATATATCCAAAGATGTAAAGGAATCGGCTCTAAAATGGAAAACTCCCGATCAAAGAACATGGGATATTATTATGATTTCAACTGAAAAGGGTATCATGCTTCACCCCGACCATGGAAACCTTCAGGTTGAGGAATATTACCAGCATTTTGAAGATCAGATTTCGCCAGAAGGTAAAAAGGGCATGAATTTTTTCTTTCAGGACGAATTGCATGTTCCCATTGACAATACTGTTTGGTCGGAGGATTTTACTGAGCTTTTCAAGGACAAAAAAGGCTACGATATCAGAAGTTTCTTACCTGCACTTTTTTATGACATTGGAGATATAACCCCAAAAATCAGACTCGATTACTATGATGTAATGGTTGAGCTTGCTGAACTAAGGTATTTTAAGCCGGTATTTGAATGGCATTGGCAGAGGGGCAAATTGTTTGGCTGTGACAACTGGGGAAGAGGCCTTGAGCCTATTCGATATGGAGATTATTTCAGGGCCACACGCTGGTTCTCGGCCCCCGGTAATGATGCACCGAATCCTGCAAACGGATATTCTTTTATACAGACCAAGGTTTCTTCATCAGTGGCACATCTGTATAAAAGACCCAGGGTCTGGCTTGAAGCTTTCCACAGCTTAGGCTGGAATGCCCAATTATCACAAATTGATTTTTCGACTTACAAACATTATCAATTTGGTTCTAATCTGCTGTGCCTGCATGGTCTCTACTATACCACACACGGAGGATGGTGGGAATGGGCACCACCAGATTTTCATTACAGAATGCCCTATTGGCCACATTTAAAGGAGTGGTTGAAATCAGCCGAACGATTGAGTTATATTTGTTCTCAGGGCACACATGTATGCGATGTGGCAATTCTGTACCCAGTAGCTCCCCTTCAGGCCCAAAATGGAGGAACCCAGCAAGAGGCATTTCGTACCGGAGAGATTCTTTTCAACAAAGGACTGGATTTTGATTTTATTGACTTCCAGTCTCTAAACCGTTCAACAATAAACGAGGGAACAATTAATATTTCCGATGAGAGTTATCGGGTACTTGTTCTAGCCGATATGACGGCTATTCGTTTTTCCACCCTGCAAAAGGCACTTGAACATTTTAACAATGGGGGCGTGGTAATTGGTATTGGGCGACTTCCTGTAGCCAGCGATAAGGCAGGTGCCAACGATCCTGAAGTTGACAAAATTTTAAAAGAGATATTTGCCTGTACTGCGAAAGAAGCTTCGCTACTGACTTCATCCACAATAAATAGGAAATCCGGAGTAGGTATTTATTATCCTTCAGCCGATGAGAAGCTTGCCGATGTTATTTCCAAACAGATTGAAAGAGATTTCTATCCTGAAGGGGGAAATGGCAGTGTAATGCATCGGAGAATCGGGAATCATAATCTTTATATGGTGATGGATGTGACCGAAAATACCCTGTGCGAATTCAGAGCCAAAGGCATGCCATTCCTGATGAATACAGAAACTGGAAATCATAGGGAATTAAAAATAGTTAAGACCTCTGAAACCGGGACATCCCTGCGACTTCCATTAGGAAAGGAAGAATCCAATCTTATCCTGTTTGTTCCAGGTCAGGCAGAACAGGAGGCAGAGGCCCCAAAAGTAACTGAATATAAAGAAAGGACGATAGACGGCGAATGGGAATCGGAATTTGTACCAACAATGGATAACCGCTGGGGCGATTTCAGGTTGCCTGCATCAGATGATACAATCGGTGTGGAAGCCAGATTATTGATGTACAAAATGAGCGATAAACACAATAAAAATCTCATTGAAGAAGACTTTGACAGCAGTTGGGAAAAAGTTTGCTACTCATTTGGGCCGGGTTTCTGGGTAATCAATACCAGCGACAAGGAAGGAGAAGAAATTCTTGAAGAGGTCCTAAGCGACAATCATAACTTAAAAATTGGAAACAAAGTAATCATCTGGGAACAATACAATTATTCCTTAAGGGAAGGTGTTGAAGGAAATCCTGGTTCGCAGGGATATCACGGGTTAAAAGGAAAAATTAGCGATGATTTTCTGATACTTGAAAAAGGTGGAACCTACTTCTTTAAAACCTATATACACACGGAAAAAGAGAAGCAGGTCGATATTCATATTTCGGGACACGTCCCTGATGCTGTTTATTTAAACGGAAATAAAACTGATGGCAAAACACTTATTCTTTCTCCCGGAAACAATTGTTTAATTGTTCAATTTGTAAACATCAAACAAACTACCATTGAAAGAGGCCCTCACCCCATTGATCAAAGGACCCGGTCGGCGGTAGTATTAATGGACAAAGACAGTAAGTTTTCTGAAAGAAAGCCTCTGTCTATGAAATGGTTTGGTCAGGAAGGTATTAACATATTTGATATTCATAAAGAAGAAAAAAAGTTTGGTTACTATCGTTTTACAACACCTCCGGGATTGCAAAGGATAGAGTGTACTGCTTTTGGAAAGGTCAGTGCCCGGTTAAACGGGAAAAATCTGAATGTTAAAAAAATTGATAAAACCAGTGCAGAGGGATGCTTTTCCTATACCATATACCTTGATAAAACCTGTCCGAAAAGTTCTGAGATATGCCTTGAGGTAGAACATTTCCCGGGGTACTATTATGGAAGGACCTTCCCGGAACCTTTGAAACTCATTTGCGGAAAAGGAATTATACAAAACGGCGACTGGTCAGAAACCGATGTGCTAAAATGCTATTCCGGTGGACTATGGTACAGAAAAAAAATAGTATTAAGCAGGGAAGAAATCTCTAAAAATATTTTCATTGACCTTGGAGATGTTGTTGCATCAGCGGAAGTTCACATCAATGGCAAGAAAGTGGGAACCACCCTGAAAAAACCATTCCGCCTGGATATAAAAGACTTTGTGAAAGAGGGTGAAAATTATATTGAAGTATTAGTTTACAGTACATTGTCCAACCATTATTATACCATTCCAACCCCATCGAATTATAAAACATCTTTTGCAGCAGGATTAATAGGTCCCGTAAAGATATGTTCCGAAAGGTGACAGACAGGAATAGTTAAATTCCCCTAGTGTAAAAGACAAATAAATTCGCTAAGTTTACGCTTTGCCAACACCACTAAACTAAATGTTAAGATCATATTCCGGGAATATCTTTCTCCTCCTGTACTTTCTGTTATTAGGACTTAGTCCCTTATTCGGACAAGCCAAGTACTCATACTCATTTGTAAATTATTCCAATAAAGACAGATTCAACCAGAATACCGTCAATTCCATTGAACAGGATAAATACGGCATTTTGTGGCTTGGTACATCGAATGGATTGATCAGGTATGATGGAAACACCTTTCAGAATATCAGTTGGGAATCAGAAGATCAATCCAACATTTACAATGGTCCCATACTGAATATTCTATCTGATAGCAAAGGTCAACTTTGGATCGTTTCAAGGGGAGGTTTAAATATCTATTTCCCCGATAAAGAACGTTTTTTTAAGATTACGTCAGATTCGTTGGAAGTGCTCAACAAAACCATTGAGGACAGCGATGGCTCTATGTGGGTAATTGGAAACAAATTCTTATCCAAAACAACTTGCAAAATAACCAATGACACTGTTATTGTTAAGTGGTCTCCAAATCTGCTGGTTGACGAATACGCAGAACTAAATATACTTGACCTGTTAAAGATTAGTGAAAACCAATATCTACTCGCTACAGCTACCGGATTGTATAAAATGTCTCTCGAAAACGGCGTTAACAAAGCTATTTTTGAAGCTGAAGAACTCGCCAAATTAACAACGGTAAACTGTTTAGCCCTGCATAAGAATATGATATGGATCGGTAGTACGGCTGGTTTATATAAAACAGTTTTAGATGGAAGCAAACTGCGCCTGTTAAACATATACATGCATGATGAATCAGATATGAATTCTCTTGCAAACGACAACATCAAGGATCTGATGATTGGGAAAGACGACAATTTATGGATAGGTACCTGGTTGGGAGGATTATCATTGTATAATGAAAACAATGAAGATTTCACCAACTTTACGTATGACTCCAAAAAGAAAGGCGGAATCAGCAGTAACATGATAAACTGTATATATGAGGATCCATTCAATGTCATTTGGATTGGTACTGCGCAGGCCGGATTGAATAAGCTGGATCTGAACAAAAAACAGTTTGCTAATATTGAGCATAATCCCTACGATGACAATACCATTCCTTCAAACCTCATAAATTGCATATTGGAAGACAGAAATGGCTATCTTTGGGTTGGCACTTATAACCATGCCCTTTGCCGGAGTACAACGCCCATTAACGATTCCAATATTGAAAATCTGACTTTCAGGCGATTTGATAATTGGTTCAACACCTTTCCCAATAAGATAATACTCTCCATTTATGAGGATAAAAAAGGTTATATCTGGTTAGGTTATGAAGATGGTGTCGCGGTTTATAACAGCACTACCAATACCTTTTCTAAAATAAATTTTGTTTCGGATGACCAGAAAATCACTATCCAGTTCGTGCGAAACATTAAATCCATCGATAATGAGAGTATTTTGTTAGCAGGATCTTCAATCATTGTTTTAAAGGATCCCTGGAAAATAATTAATTCACAGCAGCAAGTAATTATACCTGTTCATACTATATATACATTTAAGGATCAACATGATATAGCTGCTATTAAAATTGATAATCCCAAAAAATTTTGGGTGGGTTATCAAAATACTGGCTTATCTCTGTTTGGCTATGATAAGGATTCATTATTTCAAATGAACCACTTTGAATATATTGAAAATGACCAAACAAGCATCAGCAGCAATGCGGTTTTTTGTTTCTACGAAGACCCAAATCAAAGTCTTTGGATTGGTACATTTGGAGGTGGCTTAAACAGGTTGGAGAATATTCCTGGCAGCCAAAACAATAGTTTTGAACGTCTCCGTGATACAATTGACTTAGTGAATAATGCTTTTTATGGCATCATCGAAGAAAATGATTCCATCATTTGGTGTGCGACTGACATGGGGATCTTTAAACTGAATACAAAGTCATATGAATCCCACAGCTACAACATGTATGATGGGCTTCTAAGCAACAACTTCAGAATGAATGCATACCATAAGGGTCGCTCCGGATTCTACTATTTTGGTGGACTAAACGGGCTCTCTGCATTCAAACCAGATCAAATAAAGCCAAATCTCATCCCGCCTATTGTACGAATTACAGAGCTCAAAATCAATAATAAAAAAGTACCGGTTGGAGAACGTAGAGACAATAGAGTCATTCTTAAAAAGCATATTTCAGAAGAAAGTAAGATGGTCTTAAGAAGAGAAGACAAGACAATCTCATTGGGCCTAACGGTGTATCATACTTCCATCCCGGAAAAAAACCGTCTTTCATATATTTTGGAAGGTTTTGATAAGGAATGGATCGAAGTCAAGCAGGGATTTTATTCAGCAACCTATACAAATCTAAAGCCGGGAGATTACACTTTCAGAGCCCGGGGATACAACTGTGACGGGCTCATATCAGAAAATGAAGCCTCTATCCATATTAAAGTTTTGGCACCGTGGTTTGCCAGACTATTTAGCAAAGTTCTTTTTGCTCTGTTGTCCATTTCAATTATCTCAGCCATTTTCATCTATTTGATGGAATTGAAAAATCTGCAAAACAAACTCCATTTCGAGAAATTGGATAAGGAGAGAATCAAGGAAGTAAACCTTTCAAAACTCCGCTTTTTCACCAATATATCTCATGAATTCAAAACCCCGCTTTCACTGATTTCCATTCCACTTCAAAAACTTAAAGAGATCTCACATAGTGATGAGGAAAAGGGTTATGTGGAAATGATCGAAAAAAATAGCAACCGGTTGATTCGTTTGATAGATCAATTGCTCACTTTTAGAAGAATTGAGCATGGAGGACTTTCACTGAAGGTTTCCGAAACTTCTATGGAAGATTTTATCTACCCGGTTGCTGATGCTTTTGAATCTCTTTCCCTGAAGAAAGAAATACTGTTTTATTATCAGGTAAAAGATCCCGCGTTTCTGATCCATATGGATCTTGAGAAGATGGAGCAGGTTTTGTTTAATCTTCTTTCCAACGCTTTTAAGTTTACCCCTGCTAAGGGAAAAGTCAGGCTGGAAGGCTACATTAGTGAAATCGAGAATAAAAAATATGCCTGCTTTGATGTAACCGACAACGGAATCGGTATTCCGGCAATTGATATGGATAAAATCTTTGATCGCTTTTACCAGTCTGCATCAGAACTGCAAAATATGGGAACAGGTATTGGCTTATCTTACAGTAAATCAATCGTGGAGCTTCACAAGGGAACGATAAAGGCGAAAAGTATTCCCGGAAAGAGTACTTGTATTTCTGTAATGATTCCGGCGGATGAATTACAGTCGCCCGATACTGTGAAGAATGTAGTAAAGCGTATAGACGCTCATGAATTACTTGAATACGAAAAAATATCAAGCAATAGTGCAACTTATGTTGATTCTGAAGATAAGCAGAAACCTTGCATATTAATTGCTGATGATGAGGTTGATTTCAGGAATATTATTATAAGTGTCTTAAAAAAGAATTACAGGATCCTTGAAGCATCAAATGGAATAGAGGCAATGGAAATAGCCACTTCAGGAGAGGCCGATGTAATTATTAGTGACGTGATGATGCCTGGCATGAATGGCTACGATTTTTGCAAGAAGATTAAAACAGATATACAATACTGTCACATCCCTTTTATACTTCTTACAGCCCTGGAGGAATTGGATAGTCATATCCAGGGTGTTGAGCATGGGGCCGATTCTTATATTTCAAAACCCTTCAACCTGAAATACCTTGAGGTAACAGTTCGAAAATTGATCGAAAACAGGGAGAAATTAAAAGAGCATTTTTCGCAGTCACATATATTACCCAGCGATGTTCAAATCTCGGGGATTGATGCAGAGTTTATCAAAAAAGTGAATAACGCCATACAGGAAAACCTTGATAATTCCTCTTTCGGTGTTGAAGAACTTGCCGGCAAAACCAATCTGAGTACTTCCCAATTGTACCGAAAGCTGAAACTTTTAACCGGCCAGATTCCAAATGCCTACCTTAGAAATTATCGCTTACAGGCTGCTGCAGAACTGCTTTCGGCAAATCCCGGTATTAATATGAAAAACGTAATGTACGAGGTTGGCATAGAATCCGCTTCCCATTTCAGTCACGTCTTTAAAAAGAAATTCGGTTGCTCTCCATCAGAATACTCCTGAGTTATCACTCTTAATTTTTTATTTACACATGAAATCAGCAAGGGAATGCAAGATTTAAGCATCACAACCCTAAGGCATTTTAATACTTTTACCTCGTTGGATAAGAAATCGAACTTATGATTTTTATTCATTAAATAAAACCAAATTATTAATTATTAACCAAACTAAATTTTATGAAAAAACTAAAACTATTTCTTTTAGCATTTTTCTCGCTTGGGCTCTTGCTTGGTGCGAATGCTCAACCGGACACAATTAAACACCTGATCTTCTCCGAGCATCGGAGCAACGGTCCGTATGAGACCTACATTGAATTGGCCAACGTAGGAACAGAAACCATTGACCTATCCAAAGTGACTATTGCATGGGTTGGTGGTAAAACATTCAGCCAGGATGTGAACGGTCGATGGAAGATAGATAGTCCTATCGCTCGGGCTAACCAAAAGAGGTTATCAGGAACACTCGCTCCGGGAGCAACCTGGATTGGTATGAACGTCAGCGACAGATATCTTGATGTGAATAATCCATCATTAGGGCCCGATCACAGGCTGGATTTAATGGCAAAGGCCGATTGGATTAATCACGCACAAGCTGCCTGGGGATTCAGTAAAGATAGGATCCCTGAGTGGGAAATGTGGGGCAAGGACTCACTAGATTTCTGCGGCCAAATGATGTGGACCTGGGGTAATTATTCTTTTGTTCTTTTCAATCATCTCAATAGTGGAGACTCCATTATGATAGACCAGGTGTTGAATAAACTCGGTAGTAACGGCATACCCCTGCAGGCTCTGGGAGAAACTGTAGCGGGAGTTCCAGGAGCCGCGCGTTATTATACAATGGTAAGAAAGGCATCTGTTAAAACTGGCAATATGTCTTGGGCAAGCCAAAATGGTGTAGACGCAATGGATTCAGAATGGCAGGTTTTTCCAAATCAACCGCTGGCTAGCAGACGAAGTTTTACAACAGTAAAAACCCATGGTGTATTTCAACTGAACGTAGTCTCTTCTATAGTTGATATTGACATTCCTAATAACAAAATGACAGTGCCTTGGGGTGTTTATAGAGGAGACTCTATTCTCAGCTTGTTAGACATTGGACCAGGACAGGCATGGGGATTCGTTTGGGATTCAAGCTTCGTAGATTCCACGCATTCAATTATTATGGATGGTGATATTCTTACCATATATACCACAGGAAATGAGCTTAAACAGACTGATTTTAAACTGACAGTTGCAGCTCCTGCTGCTGATCAGGCAAATGTATTTCCAAGGAGGGATAAAAGATTTAATGATGCCACCCCCCCTGTAGCATACTGGGCGCAACCCTTTTACGTCACGTATAAAGAACCAGTCATCGACACCATTGGCAATGTGCCATACGCAGCAAGGGTGGACTCCCTCTTCAAATATCTGGAAAAGGCACCTAAGGCCAGCTGGAAGATAGTCTGGAAGGATAACGAGGTCCGGGCTGATCTCCAAAATGGCGACATCCTGAAAGTGACTGCAGAAAATGGTACAACAATAAAAGAGTACTACATCGATGTTCAAGATTATGCATTCAGTGACAATGTGAATCTTAATGCCATCACATGGCCCGATAAATCTGAGTTTCTTGAAAACTGGAAAAATGACACCATCCCTCAGTTTACTTCTACCAAAACTTTATACAAGGTAATAGTGCCTTACGGAACAAGAAATGTACCTGCACTGGTTGCTCATCCGGCAGATATAAACAGCAAGCTTTCAACAAAAAGAGCCATTTCACTTACTGGTAGTCTTGAAGAAAGATCAACCGTATTTTCAGTGACTTCCGAAAGTGATACGCTTACCCGGGATTATACAGTGGTCTTTGAACTGGAAAAAGAACCTTCCAAAGTGCAGTTATACAATGGAGATCCCTTCTTTTCTGAAGTATTATTCACTTTGGTAGACTTCAACAGCTTCCTGGAAATTGTTAATCCTCGTGGGGTTCCGTTGGACATGTCGGAATATCTGATTGTAAGAACCGATGCGGCAGTTAATCCCGGAGATGCCATAACTTCACTTCAGGTATTGACTCCTACAGCAGCTGGATTCATGAATAGATACAGAAGTTATGTTCCAGGCTATAAGTTTTATGAAGATACAGCCTCCTGGTTGGTTAACCCCGGAATTTTATCCATTGACGCAAATGTGAATCCTATAGTTGAACCAGGTGGCACTTTTGTTCTTGCTTTGTCTGGCCATGGCAGGCAACAGTATATCCAATCGAAATACTTGCCATTAATCAATAAGCATTGGATAGGTGTTCCTACTTATTTGACTGCAAACGGTATAAATGTACAGGTAACACCACCGTTTTTAGTAAGAGGAGCATCAGCCGTCTGGTTGTTCCATATTGAAAATGATGCCGTTCTGGAAGGTACCAAAGCAGTAGGTGATCCAAGTGATTACAGACTGATTGATGTTTTGGGTGATCCGATTGACGACAACATATGGAAAATTGCAGGACGGGATGTTCAAGGTAATAACGCGGCAAGGATGAGAATGAAACCTCATATTTACAAAGGCACGACTAGTTTGATTGACTGTATGGATCGTTTTGGAACTGCAGCAGACAATAGTGGTTGGATTTTAGAGTGGTATACCGTAAATTATACCTGGCAGGCAGCTCCGGAATATATTGGAAGTCATGTTATGAACTCAGTTACAGCACATCTTTCTACTGTGACCTCACCAGTTTATCTTGTAAGTGATGGTTATGCAGGAACACAAACGATCCAGGGAGATCTTGCATCCACAACAGTGGAAGCATTTTTTGCAAACGTGACCAAAGGAGACATAGCACAAACTCTAAGCATTCACAGTGGAGTAGATGGGAGTGTCAAAGGTGCTTCATCTGCAGTTGTCGGAACTGATACTCTTGTAGTTATATCAGCAGATGGGACGAATACTTCCTCTTATGCTTTGACTAACAAACCTCTTGATGGAAATGCAGTGCTTACTACTGAAAATACCAGTCTCACCATCACACACAGTGGAGCAACCGGTACATTAACAGGCGTTGTATATGGATCTTTGCTTAAGGATATAGTTGCTGATGTAAAAGTGCCTTCTCTGGCTGTGATGAACATCATAAACGGAAATGGAGAACTTATACCATTGCAGCAACTGGACAATAATTTGGTGAAGGTGGATGCAAAAGTGAGTGATGATGTCTACTTCGAAGTAACTGCTCAGAATCTGGTAACAGTAATTAAATATAAACTGGAGCCTGCTGCACTTTCAAGTGACGCCTTCGTTATCTCCACCCTTTACAGTGTGGACCAGGATAATAAACTCATACATGGACTCGCAGATGGTACATCCATTATGCTCTTCTATAAAAACATTGACGTTGTTAAAGGTGCTACAACCAAAGTGTTTACTAAACTGGGACATGAAAGAGTGGATGGGCAATTGGCCTATGATGATGTGCTTCAGGTTGTATCTGAGGACGGTACCGTTACACGTACTTACTTTATCGCCTTCGTGAATGAGACCACTCCTGATTCAAACGCCGCACCTCAGATCATACTTGCATTCAGCGATTCAACCATTGCTGTACCAGGAACACTTTTGCTTTCAGCAACTGCAGATGATGACGGATTACCCCCACCAGCCAAATTAACATACCTGTGGGAGGTGACCAGTGCCAACGCAGCAGATGTAGTAATTGAGAATGCCAACGCATTAAATACAAACGTCACTTTCAATGCAAAAGCTGAATATACATTAAGACTGTCTGTTAGCGACGGATCGATGGTAAGCAATGCTAATGTAGTGGTTACTGTAGGCTACGTAGGTGTTAAAAACATCACACCTACCCTGCGTCTCTATCCTAATCCTGCGAAAGACAAGCTGATAATAGAACTGACAAATATGCCAGAACAAACTTCTGTTGTCTCAATCTTTAACGTCACCGGAAGTGTTGTTTATAACACGGAGCTTTCGACTGCAAAGAAAGAGATTAACATCAGTGGATTTGAGTCAGGATTGTATATTGTAAAAATTAATTCAGGTAACCGCTCATTTACGCAGCGTATCCAAATTCGGAATTAATTCATGACTGAAATACAGTAGTTAAAAAAATGAGGGTTGGCTTGTGGGCCTGCCCTCATTTTTAAATATTTAAATAATTGATTATGAATTTAATTGCTTCAAATTGACAACTTAAGGTAAGTTAATATAAACAAGCATTTGATTGATTCAAGCAACGCCAGAGACACACTAAGGGCTTATATTTGTAATAATATATATCACAAAATATAATAATGAAGATCTCTAGAAAAACATCTCTTCTTTTCTTAATAGGAAGCATATTTCTATTCGGGTGCAAGGATATTTATGATTTGGAAAAATACAAACGTCCGGATTGGCTTTCAGGGAAAATATATACCCAGATAAGCACCGAGCCGGATCTAAGCTATTTTAAAACTTGTATTGATCTGTGCGGATACGATAGTATTCTTGATGTAACTGGTTTTTATACGGTTTTTGCTCCTACAAATGATGCTTTTGAACAATGGTTCACAGAACATCCCGAATACGGCAATGCATTGGAAAACATACCTCCCCAGGACCTTGAAAACCTGGTAGAACGGCATATACTACAAAATGGCTGGAGTTTGAAACAACTACAATCTCTGGATATTTATGGCTGGATCGATAAAGATGACCCTGATAACGATAAACCAAGGGGATATAAGAGACAAACACTTCAGCATGATAAAAATAAAACTTATTACATTAAATCTAAAGGCAGCAGAGAGCAGATTGTTGATTCGCTGCAATCAGATGATTACAGAAAAGTCTACTCGAGATCAAGAAAATATGGTTCTATCTTCTTTGCTGACTATTTCCGGGTAAATGAACTCCAGACGGATGATTATGAGTTCTACTTCGACCGAAGCTTCGAAAGCGGAAATGTTTATTATGGCAAAGCCAGGATCGTAAGTGAGGAGCTTTTTGCGGAAAATGGATTTGTCTATCGAATTGATCGGGTTACTGATCCATTATTGAATGCTGAGCAAATTATGGAACAGAAAAATTCTCAACACAGTTTTGAAACCTTCAGAAAGTTAATCAACCAGTATTCAGTATTTACTGCAAATATGGAAGCCACCAATCTTCAACCTGAAGCAAAGGCCGGCGGATTATTCGATACACTTTTTAACCTCAACTATCCGGGACTGGTTTTTAATCAACAAGAAGAACTTACAGGTCCCAACACCTCAATAACTAATTATGTGGTCAGATACCAAAATAGCATATTGGCACCAACGGATGAAGCCATTCAGCGCTTATTGGATGAAGTAGTAACAAGTGCCAGCGGTTATCCGCATTGGACTAACTTTGACAATATTCCACTTGAAGTTAAACTTTTAATAATAAATGCTCACTTAACTGACAAACCTGTATACCGTACCAATATTGAGCAGGGGTTCAAGAATGGAGTCAAAGACATCATTACTTTAGATGAGGAAGATATTGTTTATAAATATTATGGAAGTAACTGCAGTTTCCTTGGTATTAACAAGGCAATAGTGCCACGTGCCTTTTCAAGTATAACAGGGCCTGTATACTTGCGACCCGGGTACTCTACCTTTCAGTACGCCATGGAATATTCAAAAACACTTTCTGCATTGAAGGAAGAAGGAGTAGATTACTCATTCTTCGTCCTTTCCGATGAACTATTTGCTCAGGATTCTTCACTTCTTTTAAAGTGGATTAACGTTGATCAAAATCGTTATATTTTTAACGGATTTGAACGTTCGTCTAAAAAGGAAAAAGGTATTGACCCCAACCAGATGACTAAAATGATTTTGAACCAGGTTGGCACAAAAGTTCCCACTGGTTTTGCCAACAAAGAGTTTATCGAAAATCTTGCCGGTAATTATATAGTAATAAACAATATTGACAATACAGTTACCGGGGGATTGCCAAACACATGGGGTTACAATGGTGATTCTATTTTCCAATACAATCCTGTGCAGCTTGAGGAGGATACAGACAACGGAAAAACATATGATGTAAAAGGCTGGTTTAATACACCTGTTGCTACGATGTATGCATGGATCACTGCCTACCCTTCATTTTACAACCTGATTGTAAAAGCAGGCCTGTTTGATAATGTATTCTACTCCTTCCCGTTTTTAACCGAAGGTGAAACATATACTGTTTTTGTACCAACTGCTCAAGCGCTTGCTAACTATAATACAGATACCCTTTCACAGGAAGAATTACAAAATTTCATTAAATATCATTTTGTTCGGGGACACAAGCTATGGACAGATGGGAGCAGTCCAAGCGGGCGCTATGAAACCCTTCGTGTGGATGAGTCATCAACGAAATTCTTAACAAAATATTCAACCTTGAACATAGAAACAGGTGCTGATGTAATAAGAATTCTCGATGGGGATGGAAATCTTTATTTTGAAATCAATGAAAAGGAAGGTGCTACCAATAATATGATCGCCTTTGATACTGACAACGTATCCACCTCAGAATATGATTTTATTATTACAAGTGTAATCCATGAAATTGACACAGTTTTGGTCAAACAATAAAGAATGATGAAATTGCATATTAAATTACTTCTCAGCTTTTGCATTGTCCTTTTTCCAATCGTCGCATCGGGACAATCACTCATCCGTGGAACCGTCACAGATAGTGAAGACAATAGTCGTATTATCGGGGCAACGGTAACAGAGTATGATAAAGACAGACGAATCATTGCCGGGACGATTACGGATATAAACGGAAACTATAACCTCCGTGTTACAAATCCTCTAAGCATCATAATAATTAGCTATATAGGCTATACCAGTTATGAATTTACTATTGATGGAAGGGCTGTAATTGATATACAACTTAAACCTTCTTCAATTCAGATGGAGGAGGTCGTGATTACGGCCGAATCCGGTTCTGTTAATTCTTTAACCGGTGTTGCTCAACGTGACATCACCGGCTCGCAGGTGAGGATAGATATGTCTGAAACAAGGAACCTGGGGGCTACTTCGGCTGACGAGGCACTGCAGGGACAGATTTCCGGTCTTGATATTGTGTCCTCAGGGAATCCCGGCGGTGGATCGCAGATCGTGATCAGGGGTTTAAGTTCGCTTGGAGGTTCGAAGCCTCTTATTGTTGTTGATAATATACCTCAGGACATAAGGGTTGACCCTACATTTGATTTTGGATCGGCGGACCAGGAAGATATCGGCTCACTTGTCAATATTTCACCACAAGATATAAAGTCAATCGATGTCCTGAAAGATGCTGCATCAACTGCTGTCTGGGGATCCAAAGGCGCTGATGGGGTACTTCTCATTACTACACAAAGAGGAGCGCGGGGAAATACACAATTTGAGTATACAAGCAGGTATACTATTAACACACAACCCCCTCCGATTCCTATGTTGAACGGGGACGAATATATCATGATGCAGCTGGAGCAATGGCACAATGCCTATGGGCTTTTTAACATCCCTCCTGAGTTGTCCTATTCCAAAGATTATGCTGATTTTTATAATTACAACAAAAACACCGATTGGGTTGATGCAATTTCTCAAACGGGATTTATAAGTGACCAGTATTTTAAGGTTTCAGGTGGTGGCGATAAAACCCGCTACTTCGCATCAGTAAACTACCAGAATAATCTGGGAACTACAATAAATACTTCTCTGAACAGATTGTCTACGAGGATAAACCTTGACTACAACCTATCCAGTAAGATCAAATTTTCCGTCAGCTTTAATTATACAAATAGTATCAAGGAAGATAATTATGCAGTGAATGGGCAGAATGTTCGCTCAATGGCTTATACCAAAGCGCCAAACATGAGTATTTGGGAATATGATGTGAATGGTAACCCAACAGGGGAATATTTTACTCCCATTTATAGTTACCAGGGAGATGGAAACAGGTTCTTTAATCCCGTAGCTGTAGCAAATCTTAGTGTAAATGACGTGAATGAGAACCAGGTTGAAAATTCTTTTGTATTCGACTACAATATCACTCCATGGTTAAGGTTCATGCAAACCCTTTCTTTTCAATATTTAAATGGCAAAAACAAACAGTATCTGCCAGGTGATGCTATCGGAACCGACTGGCTCAGCTACCTGATTAACTTCGGTACTGAGAGTAATCAGGCTACAACCAAGGTTCTCTCCAGGTCACAGCTGTTTTTTATTCCCAGGATTAAGAATCAGAAACATTCTTTCTCAGGCATCCTCATGATGGAAACTGAAGCATCAAGATATGAATGGTCAGGTTTTAACAGCAGTAATGGCCCGGGAGGAGGTATCGAAGATCCGGCTGCAAATGCCTTAATCAATTGGATTGGTTCAGTTTCAAGTGATGCCAGGGGTCTTGGCTTCCTCGGCAGCGCGAATTATAAGTTCAGAGACCGGTATATTCTATCTGCAAATCTCAGGCTGGATGGAAGTTCCAAGTTTGGTGGAAATCAACGTTGGGGACTGTTCCCCAGTATCATGGGGGGCTGGCGCTTTTCTGAGGAAGAGCTGTTCAAAAATTACCCCGGCCTTTCAAATGGGAAACTCAGGGCCAGCTGGGGTATGTCCGGGAAACAGCCGGGCTCAGCATATGATCGGCATGCCATTTTTAATACTACCAATCCAAATCAATATATTGAAGATGCCATCATCATTCAGCAACAAGTTCAGTTAGAAAATCTAAAATGGCAAACACTGTACTCATGGAATTTTGGCCTTGACCTGGGTTTCCTGAAGGATAGAATCACCCTCACAGGAGAAATATACAATAAAATCACCAAAGATATTCTATGGCAAAATTATGCAATTCCCAAATCCTCAGGTTATTCACTCCTGAAATGGTATAACGGAGGTATGTTGCAAAACAAAGGATGGGAATTCAGTTCACAGGTTGTAATTATTCGAAAAGGTAAGTTTTTATGGAACGTGAATTTTAACATATCCAGTAATAAAAACAGCTTCCTGGAGTTTCCGGAAAACTTTAATAATGAAGTAGCAACTACTTTAGGTAATGGAACATACCCAAGGAGGGCCGATATTGGACAAGGTATAGGCTCATTTTATGGATTCAGATACCTTGGAGTTTGGGCTTCTGATGAAGATGTTGTTGCCCTTGATGCCAATGGACAAAATTTGAAAGATGTAAATGGTGATCCAATCCCCCTAACCTTTAATAATCTGTACGCATTTGTCGGCGGAGATGCAAAATATGAGGACATTAATCACGATGGGAACATTGATTTGCTTGACGTTGTCCTTCTTGGCGATTCGAATCCCGACTTTATCGGAGGATTTGGTAGTAATGTGAAATGGAAACAATTCAGGTTTAGCGCCCAATTTCACTACAGAACCGGGTTTCAGATTGTAAATGAAATAGCAATGCAATCTGAAGGCATGCTTGACAGGAACAACCAGAGTAAAGCAGTACTTCACAGATGGCGGATTCAGGGCCAGGACGAACCTGATATGATTCCTCGCGCATATATGGGACATCCGGCAAACAACCTTGGTTCGGACAGGTATGTGGAAGATGGTAATTTTCTTCGCCTGAACAGTGTCACCTTTAGCTACGATTTTCCCAGGGAAATGGTCTCGAAGATCAACTTGAATTCCCTGGAATTGGCTTTTACAATGCGTAAAATTTATACACTCACGAGCTACACCGGACAAGATCCTGAAATAACTCCGGGAGATGACCCCTTTTGGTATGGAACAGACAATGCAAGGGCTCCTACACCAAAAGGCTTTGTATTTAGTATTTCCGTTGGATTCTAATTGACTATACGCTAAACAAATTTTTTATGTTTAAGAAGCTAAAAATACTTGTATTCATCCTGATTCCAATGCTTGTCTCCTCATGTGAGGATTGGCTGAACCTGATACCGCCTGACGGACTTGTGAGAGATGAATACTGGCAATCGAAAGAGGATTTACAAACATCTTTGATGGGCGCATACTCGGCTTTTGCACAGCTTGACGCAACGCTTTTTCTTCTTGGAGAATTAAGAGGTGATCTGTTGACGGCTGATGTCAATCTCAACAGCAATTACCGTGATATAATGAATGGGAATATCTATCCTGACAATATATTGTCTAATTGGTCTAAATTTTATACAATCATCAATTATTGTAACAGCATACTCAAATATGCTCCTATAATTCAGGAACTTGACCAGACCTTTACTGACTACATGCGACAAGGATTTGAATCTGAAGCTATATTCCTCAGGAGCCTTGCCTATTTTTATCTCGTTAGAAGTTTCCGCGATGTCCCGCTGGTTCTTGAGGCTTCAGAATCCGATAATACGGAATTCTTTCTACCTGTTTCAACTGAAGCCGAAGTACTTGCACAAATCAAAGCAGACCTGATTAAGGCCAGACAAGGTGCGACAGCAGATTATGGTACGCCTGCCAAGAACAAAGGCAGGGCCTCTAAGGCTGCCATCAACGCACTACTGGCTGATATCTCTCTCTGGAATTTTCAATACACAGATTGTATTTCATTTGCTGAGGCCGTAGAAACTGAAAATCTTTTTGTATTGCCAGGTTCACAGTGGTTTGATAATTTCTATCCCGGCAATTCGCTCGAAAGTATTTTTGAATTCCAGTTTGATGCTTCCCTGGGGCAACCAAATCGCACTTTTGGTCTGACTTATCTTCAAAGAAATTTCCTGGCCAGTGAAACCGCTTTGGAATTTCTTGAACCGTTATATTCCAAAGAAATTATCCGGGGCGATGGATCAATCAGAACTACAGATCTTAAAATTTGGAAATATGCAGGTGCCGCAGCCGATGGAAGAACCCTTCGCACCGGGGATGCATCAACAAACGCAAACTGGATCGTTTACAGGATGTCCGACGTGTTACTTATGAAAGCTGAAGCCCTCTCTCAACTTAATAGATTTGATGAAGCTTTAGCAATTGTAAACGATATAAGGAACAAACGCCTGATGCTCCCTCTTCAGCCCGAAAACTCACCTGAAGCCTTTGAAGATATGATTCTTGAGGAAAGAGCCCATGAACTGGCATTCGAAGGTAAGAGATGGTTTGACCTGCTTCGGATGGGAAGAAGGAATGATTTTCAGAGGAAAAGCACGCTGATTGAATATATTATTCAGAATGTTCCTTCGACACAGAAATTATTACTTTCAATTAAACTTACCAATCCAAGTGGATGGTATCTGCCCATTGAAGCAGATGAATTAAACAGGAACTTCAACCTTGTCCAAAATCCATATTATGCCGGCTATGATACTAACTAGAAACATATCACTTTTACTTGTCGCTGGATTTTTTCTATTTACGTCCTCTTCCTGCAAAAAGGTGCCATTGCCGGATGTTGGCTTCTTTGATGAAAATATACTTTCTATTTCAACGTTTATTGAAAAAAATAAGGAGGAATATTCTAAATATTGGCAAATACTTCAAACCACAGACTTATATCCTACCTTAAACGCATACAATCCACTCGGGGATGGATACACTCTCTTTCTACCTACTGATGCTGCATTTGACAGGTATCTGGAGCAGAACAAAGACAAATATTCCAATTTTGATTCTTTGTTGGCCGATCAGGCTTTCGTCAGGCTGCTTGGCCGATATTGTATTGTAAACCAATCTCTACGTACCACAGATTTCCCATATGGTGCCTTGCAGGATACAACTGCCACCGGAGACTTTCTAACCGTAGGAATTGAAATTCAGGGAGATTCATCATATTATAAAATCAATAATTCAGCACCACTTGTTATTTATGACATTGAAACAACAAATGGGTATATACAGGTGATCGATGAAGTACTTGAACC
>CAYOLQ010000034.1:3701-30953 GCA_964404825.1 uncultured Chitinophaga sp. | reverse complement strand
CGTTATATAGCTTTGAAATAGAATACATTGTTTCGCCCTGCTTCACCACATGCTGAGGATAACTGGTGTCGGGTGGAACAACAATTTGTACTGCAGGCAGCGAAGTAACCACCGGTGTATGTACTGTTGATGAACTTGCAGGTATTTTTAGAGTCCGGCCTATTTGCAGACCAGAGGTGACTCCGGGATTTTCATTGATAACCGCCTGTTCTGAAACATTATACGCCCGACTGATGGAGTAAAGTGTTTGTCCGGCCTTTACCACATGCATAAAGAAAACCTTTCCTTCAATTGTTACTTTATTTTCAGATCGCACAACAGTAACCTGGGCATTTGAGCCGGCAAAAAAGCAAGTCAGAAACAGAAAAAAGAAAAATATACCGGCACTATTTGTTTTATGCATTTGATTATTTCTACTTAAAGAATTTTTCTACATCCCAAGATCATATATCAACATCGCTGAAAACCAATTGAAACAGGGTAAACAACTTGTTAATTATACCGCTTTAAGGAAATTGCTGATATTATTGAAGATCCTGTTTTCTATCCCATCGGTTTTTGCACGCTGGAATTTTTCCCCGGTAATATTTTCGTATAGTTCGATATACCTTTCCGAAACCATTTCAACAAAATCAGCTGTCATCTCGGGAACAACCTGTCCTGTTTTCCCCTGAAAATTACGTTCTATCAACCATTGACGAACGAATTCTTTGGATAATTGTTTTTGCTGCTCACCTTTTTTCTGACGCTCAGCATATCCTTCGGAATAAAAATATCTGGAAGAATCCGGAGTATGTATTTCATCAATAAGGATAATCTGATTATTTGCCTTACCAAATTCGTATTTCGTATCAACCAGAATAAGTCCCCGTTCTGCAGCCATTTCTGTTCCTCGTTGAAAAAGTTGACGGGTATAATTCTCCATTTTCGAGTATTCAGCTTCTGAAACAAGTCCGCCTGCTATAATCTCTTTCCTCGATATGTCTTCATCATGCCCGACAGACGCTTTTGTCGTCGGAGTAATAATAGGTTCCGGAAGCTTATCGTGTTCCCGGAGTCCATCTGGCAATTTCTCCCCGCACAGCATACGTTTACCACTTTGGTATTCGCGCCAGGCATGTCCTGTGAGGTAGCCGCGTATTACCATCTCCACTTTATAAGGTTCTGCAAGCTTTCCTGCAGTTACCATGGGATCGGGTGATGCCATTTTCCAGTTTGGAATAATATCCTTTGTAGCATCAAGAAACTTTGTGGCAATCTGATTAAGTACCTGACCCTTAAAAGGTATTCCCTTTGGCAGTACAACATCGAATGCTGAAATCCGGTCGGAAACGACCATAACCAGCAGATTATTGTTGATATTATAAACATCGCGTACTTTTCCGACATAAAGGTTTTTCTGTCCGGGAAATGTAAAATTTGTTTTAACAATTGCCTGTGCCATAATCGGATATATTATTGTTTATTATTTTTGGTTTTCATTATGTTTGTGGTAAGCATCAACAATAGATTTTACCAGCCGGTGTCTTACGATATCCCTCTGATCGAAATGGATAACTGAAATCCCGCGAATATCCTGAAGTATTTTCTCTGCAAGAATTAGTCCGGAATCCTGATTTTTAGGTAAATCGATCTGAGTAACATCACCTGTGACAATAAACTTGGCATTCTTTCCCATTCTTGTCAGGAACATTTTAAGCTGGCTAACGGTTGCGTTCTGAGCTTCGTCAAGAATTACAAAAGCATTATCAAGAGTTCTTCCCCGCATGTAGGCAAGCGGAGCAATCTGTATAACACCTTCTTCAATAAATGTTTTTAGCTTTTTTGAAGGGATCATATCATTAAGGGCATCATAAAGCGGCTGGAGGTAAGGATCCAACTTTTCTTTAAAATCTCCGGGCAAAAATCCTAACCTCTCCCCTGCTTCAACAGCTGGTCGGGTAAGTATAATTTTTTTTACTTCACGCATTTTAAGAGACCTTACCGCAAGGGCAATTGCGGTATATGTTTTTCCGGTACCAGCAGGACCAATAGCAAGAAGAAGATCGTTCTTCATGCATTCTTCAACAAGCAATTTCTGATTTGTGGTTTGTGCACGTACAGGTTTTCCACTCTCCCCATACAAAATGACATCCGTATCGACTGCTTTACTCAGATTTTCATCCGACTCTTCTCCCTGAAGCAAATCATCCATATCCTCCAGGGAAATAGTATTATAGCGATGAAGATAGGATAAAAGTGAATCCAATTTAATTTCGAAGCCTTCTATGTCGGATACTTCGCCACTAACCCTTAATTCATCGCCTCTGGACAGAATTTTTAATTTGGGAAAATTCTGGCGGATTCTGTCAAACTTACTGTTGTTGACGCCCAGAAAGTCAACCGGTTCAATGCCTTCCAAATATATTATCTTCTCAATCATGAAATATAATTATATTCACTACTTTTGATCAACACAAATTAAGCTGTTTTTTTTAACTTTTCAATACAATAAACCTATCTTCCTGTCTTCAAAATGTCCATAATTACTCTTACATCCGATTGGAATGCAAACGACTTTTATGTCGGAGCAATTAAAGGGAAAATTCTGAGTAGTTGCAGGGAGGCAGTTATTATTGATATTTCGCATAAAATTCAGGCTTTTAATACTTCACAGGCTGCATTTGTTTTGAGAAATGCTTACCCGAATTTCCCTGAAGGAAGCATTCATATGATATTTATAAACACTGAGCCATCCCCTGAGAAACCCTTTTTAGCAGTTAAGGCAAACGGGCACTTTTTTATAGGAACCGACAATGGAATCTTTAGTCTTATTTGCGGTGAATTCCCGGAAAAAATAGTAAAACTTCAGGCTGCTTCTTCAAAATCATTCTCTGCTTTCGATATTTTCAGCGATGCAGCCTGTAAACTGGCAAATGGTGCAGTAATTGAAGATCTGGGTACTGAGGTAAAACATCTGAATATCCGCGTCCCGCTCAGACCAACTATTGAAGATACAACACTTACCGGAAGCGTGATTTATATTGACTCCTATCAGAATGCAGTTACAAATATCTCAAAAGAACTATTCGAAAAAGTAGCAGTCAACCGAAATTTTGATATTTATGTACAAAGCAAGCATTATAAGATCCCTGTAATATCGGAGTTATACAATGATGTTCCTGTCGGGGAGTTGCTTGCACTTTTCAATTCCATTGGATTGCTTGAAATTGCTATCAATAATGGAAATGCTGCACGTCTCTTAAATCTCGATACAAATTCAACAGTGAGGGTAGAGTTTAAAGAAAAGAAAAACTGAAAGGGAAAGTAAAAATGAATTCAAAAGAGAAGAAACTGGAAGCTTTCGGGCGATTACTTGATATAATGGATGAACTTCGTGAAAAATGTCCCTGGGACCGTGAACAGACTTTTGAAAGTCTCAGAAACCTTACCATTGAAGAAACTTACGAACTGGCTGATGCAATTCTGGAGAGAGATATGAATGGTATTCGTAAGGAAATGGGGGATTTGCTGCTGCATATTGTGTTTTATGCAAAACTGGGAGCCGAATCCAAAAGCTTTGACATTGCCGATGTTTGCGATTCGCTGTCGGAAAAACTTATTTTCCGGCACCCACATGTGTTTGGAGATACCAAGGTTAATGATGCACAAAATGTTCTGGAAAACTGGGAAGACCTTAAAATCCGTGAAGGTAATAAAACAGTCCTGGGAGGTGTGCCAAAGTCGCTGCCCGCAATGATTAAAGCAAACCGTATTCAGGACAAAGTAAGGGCTGTGGGCTTCGACTGGGATAAACGGGAGCAAATCTGGGAGAAAGTACATGAAGAACTTAATGAACTCAGAGAGGTCATCGGAGAAGGTAATGCGGCAAGAATTGAGGATGAATTTGGGGATTTATTTTTCTCAATAATAAATGCAGCACGTCTTTATGAGGTGGATCCTGAAACCGCCCTCGAGCGCACCAATAAAAAATTCATGAAGAGGTTTAATTATCTGGAGCAGCAAACGATGCATAAAGGAAAGAGCCTGAGAGACATGAACCTCGATGAGATGAATATCATCTGGGAACAGGCTAAAGCCTTTGATGATAAGAAAGTTAACTAAACTATTTCTTTGTTTTTGGCGCAGGTTTTTTTGGACTCTTTGCCTTCGGCTTTTCCTTCAAAGCCTCTGATTTCAAAGGCTTCTCATCCTTTACCGGCTCTTCCGTTTTCACTTCATCGGGAAGATTAAGCATATTCAGTCCATGCAGAATATTATACCAGGATATCACTTTTTTGATATCCGATGCATAAACTTTTTTTCTGTCGAAATCAGGCAAGATTGTCTCAAAATAGGTCAACAGTTTTTCCGGTGAAGCTTTTGAATCGGGAGCAAGGCCACCGGATTCCTTCTCGAAAATTTTGGTAAAAATTTCTCCCAGAGGCACTTCTGCATTCTCAGTAAAAATGGCTATATCTTCCAATGCGCTAACCTTTGCGGAAGCATAAGCCGGCATACGTTTCTTATCGATGAGTGACTCAACAATAATCCCGTTCTTTGCTTGTGAAACAAACTTAAACAGACCCGGGTAACCTGCAATTGCTAAAATATCCTTTAAATTCATAAATCCCATTAAATTAAGTGGTTAGATAATTCCTCTTTCCTTTTTAATCTTTTCGTAAGCTTCGTTAACTTTTTTGAATTTTTCGTTTGCTGTGTTTCTGAATTCTTCGCCAAGATAAGAAACTTTATCCGGATGGTATTTCACTGCCATTTTCCTGTATGCTTTTTTAATTTCCTCGTTCGTTGCTGTAGGTTCAATTTCAAGAATTTTATAGGCGGCATCAGTATTCTCAATGAACATTGACTTGATTGATTCAAAGTCTTTCGCACTGATCCCCAGAAATGACGAGATTTTCTGAATTAAATCAATTTCTGCCGGATGCACTTTGCCATCGGCATAGGAAACGCCAAAAAGCAAATGCATCAATTGCAAACGAGAGGGATAATCCATTCTTGCTTTAATCTGCAAAGAAATTTCTCTGATATCAATTGGTTGGTTCAGTATATCCCTGAGCATCATTACAGCCTCGGCTGCGCTGGATTCCCCGAAAGCGCGAACAAAATACTGTTTAACATAATCAAGTTCCGATTTAAGAACTTTACCGTCAGCTTTCATAACGGCAGCTATCAAAACGAGGAGGCTTAGTGCAAAATCACCGGAAGTGGTTTTTCCTGTACCGAGCTGACCAACGCGGCTTTGTGAACTATCAACTGCACTGCCAACCAAAAATCCAACAACCCCTCCGATAGGTCCAAAAAAAGCCCATCCTAATCCACCGGCTATCCACCGGGTAAAATTTGCCATTTGTATCAATTTAATTTTTATTCAAAGAAATTATTTTTTCATGGAATGCCATAACCTGATTTACAACCATACTTTGTTCATCATTGAAAATTAGAAAATCAGATAAGGGAATTCTTTCTTCATCTGACATTTGCGAAGCGATTCGGCTTCTGACTTCCTCATGCTTAATTCCATCCCTTCTAACAACCCTATCAATCCTAATTTCCAGAGGAGCTATTATTAAAACTATATAATCAAAATATTTTGCAGCCCCGCTTTCAAATAACAATGCCGCTTCTTCAATCAGATATGGTGCATCTTTATGTTCTGCGCTCCATTTCTCAAACTGCTGGTGAACAGCAGGGTGAGTTATCTGATTCAGTTTTTTTAGTTTTGTGGGATCTGAAAAAACTATGCCCGACAGAAATTTCCGGTTCAATACTTTACCGATGTAAGCCTCTTCACCAAAAAAGCTTTTAATGGAGTGAATCAGATCGTGGGAATGTTCCATTAACTTTCTTGCTTCAAGATCCGCATAAAAAATTGGTATTCCAAGCTTATTAAACACACTTGCAACTGTAGTTTTCCCGCTTCCGATTCCACCTGTAAGTCCGACTTTCAACATCACTTTTCGATAATATATTCAACGGTTTTTGGAGTAAACCTTACTGCCTGAATAAAAACGGGTTGCCTGGTAATTGAAACCGTAAGTTTATCTGACTGTTCAGTTAATATTTCATTATAATCAATATGAGCACGAAACATTGGTCCATCCAGCTTTTCGTAGTTGCTTAATCCTACCTGACAGGTAAGTTGCACATATCTGGGAAAGGCCTGCATTCCAATATTTTTTGGCAGGTTAATGATTTCAACAGGTACCTGTACTGTCTTTTCTGTAAACTGTTCGGTCTCAAATCCCACTTTAACCTCAGTATCTTTAAAATAGAGATATTTTATTTCCTGTAACCCGGTTGTTTCAAACCTGGATTTTGAAATCGTTCCGAAATCTAAATCCTGCGTACGGACTGAAGGAAGTGTATCAATAATAAAATCAGGACCGGAAATTAATATAGAATCGGGCTCGAGGCTAATCTGATTTTTTAGAATAAGTTGCTTGTCGAGCGCATATGTGAAACCAGGTACAACAGGAACCAATTTTTCCCGAACATCAGAAAACCTGAATATAAGTGTGTCCGGTGTAATTCTACTGATAGTGAACTCAGAACTTAGCTGAGAAGTAATATGTTCGCGTGCCAGGCGTGTTTCAAGATAAAATGATGATGAATCCGTACCCGGCAGATGATTCATTTTAAAAGAATTAACGCTGAATGAAATGGGAATATAATAGGAACTCAACCGGAAACGAAGAAGTGTAAATCCATTTGCATTTACATTCAGAGTCAGATGATTGGGAAGGTCACCGGTAAGAACTTTTGATTCAGGGAAATTTTTATAGTTAACAGGATAGTCAATCTGATCATTATATTCTTTTCCTAATGCAATAAGCAACCACAGAATAACGGAAATGGTAAGAAAAAATCCAAAAAGAAATATTTTCTTTCTGAATGCAATTTTTTCCGTTTCGGAAAAACTGGAAATTTTATTTAGAAAATTTGTTTCCAAGACATGTATCTTAACCGTAAAAGTAAAAAAAAGAGTTCAAAGAACTATGTTATTCTTTGAACTCTGCTAATTAATGATTTTTTATTACTTCTGTGTAGTTTCCAGATCGCTTGGATCTTTCAGTACAGCTGATTTATCGACTTTAATTCTGATATTATCAGCAATTTCAATAGTAACAGTCTGATCTTTCACATCAGTGATTTTTCCATAAATACCACCGGTGGTAATTACTTTATCGTTTTTCTGAAGAGAATTCCTGTAATTCTTCAATTCTTTCTGACGTTTTACCTGAGGTCTGATCATGAAAAAGTAAAAAACCACGATAATAAGTACCAATGGTAATAATGATGTTAATGGATTTGTTGTTGCAGCCGGAGTTGCCTGTAATAATACTAAAAGATGATTCATTTTTGATATGGGTTTTAATTAAACTTATTTTCTGATTACTTCTGCTTTAATTTCTAACTGTGTCGTTGAGGGTTGACCATTTGTCTCAACCTGTATCGTTTTATATTGTTTGCCGGTACGTCCATTGGTATCAAAAACAACTTTTATTTGTCCCTGCTCTCCCGGACCTAGTGGTTCTTTGGTATATTCCGGAGTTGTACAACCGCAACTTGCAGAAACATTAACCAGCACCAGGTTTTTATTTCCCGCATTTGTATATTTAAAATACCAACCTACAGTTTCCCCTTCATAAACCCTGCCGAAATCGCATATAGTTGCATCAAATTCAATAACCGCACCTTCCAATAGTGCTCTGCCACTGCTGTTTAATTCATTATTCCGTGGGATATCACCTGCACCGCCATTTTGACATGAAAATGCACCAATAAGGAAGGAAAGCAGAAATAATTTCCGTAATTGTCGGCAAGCCGTATAAAAATGAATTTTATATGAGGACAAAAAGTTCATCATTTCTCAGATTTCTCCAATAAGTCCTCGGCCTGTTTTGAGAATCATTTCGGTTTCTTTAAGATGGGCCATAATTTTATCAAGAACACCATTAATAAAGTTATTGCTTTTCTCAGTGCTGTAATATTTCGAAATTTCCAGGTACTCATTCAATGTAACTTTTGTAGGAATACTAGGAAATTCAAGTAGTTCAGTAATTGCCAGCTGCATAATAAGAATATCCATGAAGGCAATTCTTTCCAGATCCCAATTACTTGCTGTCGACTCTATCAACCCAAGACAGTCTTTCCGTTTAATTACAGCCTTCCTGAACAGATCAACCACAAAATCGCGATCTTCCTTGTTTTTATAGAGTTCGAGTAATTCTTTCCCCGAATCGTCAGATTCACTGAATTTTTTTACGGTTTTTAAAACCATTGAAATGACGTATTCCAGGTCATCATTCCAGTAAATACTTTGTTCTTCAAGAACCTGACAGAAGGATTCATTTGGAAGAATAATATCTGAATAAATTTTACTGATAATTTTTTTATCATCCTGATAACCGCCATCGGTAATAGACATAAACTCCTTATATCCGTCTGACTCAATAACCAATCCATAAAGTTCCTTTATAAGTTCAGGATATTTTACCCAGGAAATATGATTATTCTTTAAATAACGGTTAAGTTGATTATTATCGGAGATTTGCCGGATGAGCTGATTGTTGACGAATCTTCTGTTAGGGTTGAGATCTTCAAAGGTGGGGATCCGCTTGTTTGAAGCAATTTCTATGCGCGATTCAGCATATTGGGCGATATCCCTGATCAATAAAAGGAGATAATTATAGAGTTCGTAAGATTTATTTATGCTGAAATGCAATTCCTTCTCCGAAATGCTTAGATCTTTATGCTCAGCTGTATAGTAAGCATATAATACCTGTAAAACCTTAATTCTTAATAATCTTCTGCTGATCATTTGTAAAAGAACATGTCAAAATAATACGTAAAAAGAATTCGCGAAAATAAGCATTTTTCCAGTACTTAAGAAATTATTTCTAAAAATAGCTCAGGGATGACTGATAGGTATTGGACTCATTCTCTTTTTTACCAAATTAAACCGATAAGCATTAAAAAATCGACATTCTTGAGTATTTCTAAATAATTTTTCTATTTTTGAGAATCAAAAGCTTAAACCTTAACTAAATTGTTAATTACGATGGAAGAAGAACACGGAAAAATGGAGGAATTTGCAGAACAAAGCAGAGAAGAGATTTTTTCCAAGGCAGTAAGGGCCGGAAAAAGAACATATTTCTTTGATGTGAAGGCTACACGTCGCAATGATTATTACCTGACCATTACTGAGAGTAAAAAGCGCTTCAACCGCGACGGAAAGTCTTTTTACGAAAAACACAAGGTTTTTCTTTATAAGGAAGATTTTGAAAAATTTGCTGACGGGCTCAAAGAAGCTGTTGATTTTATTATCACTGCCAATCCACAGTTAATCGAAGGTCCGCTTGGTGATGAACATGAAGTGGTAATGGCAGAAAATTATACCGACCTTCAGTTTGAGGATCTGGAAGAAAAGAAAGCCTGAGTATCCATTATTTCAGGGATCCGGTATTTAGATTGCCTGATTTCATAATCCGTTGTATCAAGATTTTACAGATTGACGGCGTTTTTGCTATTGATAAGATTTAGTAATCATCCGGGACAATTTAGCAGAGCTATTTCCCTTTCCAACTACCTTTCATTGGGTTTAGTATTGCGACGCCAAGCTTATTTCTTGTGGCTTTTAGACTGTGCGTCAGAATTATACTCCTGATTAAGATCAACATACGTGCGGATTTCATCAAAGCTTAATTCTTTAACATTGGTAATTATAAAATTGGAAATCAGAAAATCTCCAAATTGATTGCAGTCTTTTATTGCCTCTGTGAACAGGTTTTTTATATTAACCTTCATAGGTATCATTACAAGCATGCTTGCAATGGATCCTGAGAATTTCAGTTCCTCCATTTCGGAATGGTACTTTTTTAGACAAATCTCAAATTCGTTCTGTATTATCTTTCTCTGAAACTCTTTAAAATCTTTCTTTTCTTTTCCAAAAAGCACAATGAAATATCTAAGCTTAAGCCCCTTCCCACCCAGTCCGGTGGAAATAAATACATGATTCTCATCCAATAAAAGTGATTCCAGTAACATCCTGCATTCCTGCAGGGCAAGGATACTCCAGTTTCTCAGCTCACCCGGATTTCCTGTTAAAAAACGCTCAATGGTCCTGTAAGCTTCTATTTCGGGGAGAGACGCTATTCCGGCGAGAATGCTTTTCTTCTCAGTAATGGATACTTCATCACTAAATAGTTTTGAAGAAGAATCAAGACATGAATCGTGCGTTAGTTTATTTCGTTCCCTTCTGGATTGTTCAAAATACTCCATTTGCAGCTCGATATCAATTTTTTCTTCAAGCACGTTTAGCTTACTGGGCAGTGACCCCAGAAGTTCTTTGATCTTGTCGTATATGTTTTCGTTTGATTCCACCTAAAAAATATTTCAATTATAACCGAATGAATATACAAAATAATTTTTCATTACCAAATCGGGCAACAAAAAGATGCTACATTAAATATCTTAAAACATGAATTTCTATCCTTAAACGAAGGTCTGGTATTAAATCACTACTATTAGGTATTAACTGAAAGAAAAATCTAAGTAAACTTGTATAAATTATGTTTTAAGATGTTTTTAGAAGAACTTCAAAGCGAAGAAAGCGGAATCATCCTGAAGGTTAGAGGAGAAGGGGCATTCAGAAAACGAATTACCGAAATGGGTTTTGTTAAAGGGCAAAAGGTTACCGTCGTTAAAAATGCTCCATTCAAAGATCCCGTGGAATATTCTATAATGGGATATCAGGTTTCGCTCCGCCGGGCAGAGGCTGCACTAATTGAAATTAGTCGTGATACCTTCCCTGACTCACCTGAAAGCAAATTTAACGGAACTTTTTCAGAATCTCCTCAGTCCGCAACAATAGCAAATAAGGGGAAAATTATAAATATCGGCTTAGTTGGCAACCCGAATTCCGGAAAGACAAGTATCTTTAACTTCGCATGTCACAGTCATGAGCATGTTGGCAACTATAGCGGAGTAACTGTTGATACCAAGCACGGACAGATCGAATACAGGGGCTATACTCTTAATATTTACGATCTTCCCGGAACATATTCCATTTCTCATTACTCCCCCGAAGAAATCTATGTCAGGAATTTCATTTTCAATAATTCTCCGGATGTGATTGTTAATGTTATTGACAGTACAAATCTTGAAAGGAACCTTTTTCTCACAACCCAGCTCCTCGATATGAATGCCAAACTCGTCATTGCATTGAACATGTATGACGAACTTAAGGTTAAGGGGGATCGGTTTGATTATGTGACCTTTGGAAAAATGATAGGTGCTAAAATTGTACCCACAGTAGGTTCGCGCGGCAAGGGGCTGGCTCAGCTTTTTGAAGCTATTATCTCAAAGTTTAATGAACTTCCTGAGGAACGAAGAATTGTTAGTATAAATTATGGTACCGACATAGAAGAATCCATATCACAGATAATTAAATACGTTCGGAAAACGAACGTATCGGAAATAAATGAACATTTATCAGAACGCTTTCTGGCTATTAAACTCCTCGAAAAGGACCATGACATTCTTAAGAAAATCCCCAAAGGCAATGATCTGGATGCTTTACGCAGTAAGGTGGATCGCGAAATCGCTCGTCTGGAAAGCCTTACCGGTGAAGATACCAGTACATTTATTGCAGATTCAAAATATGGTTTTATTGCCGGTGCTCTGAAAGAAACCTTTCACAAAAACCAGATTCAGAAAATTCAGCGAAGTGAACAGATCGATAAGCTGATGACACATAAAATATTTGGTTTGCCGATTTTCTTTTTGCTGCTCTGGCTGATGTTTGAGGCAACTTTTCGCCTGGGTCAATACCCTGTGGCCTGGATTGAATCGGGAGTAAGCTGGATCTCAGTATTAGCCGGTCAATATATACCGGAAGGGGATCTTAAAGATCTAATAATACAAGGAATTATCGGAGGAATAGGTGGTGTAATCGTTTTTCTTCCGAATATTATGATTCTCTTTTTCTTTATTTCAGTTCTCGAAGACACTGGCTATATGGCTCGTTCTGCTTTTCTAATGGATAAATTTATGCATACCATCGGATTGCATGGGAAATCGTTTATTCCGATGGTTATGGGCTTTGGCTGCAACGTTCCAGCAATTCTTTCCACGCGAATAATTGAAAGCCGGAACAACAGGATCATCACAATGCTTATCCTGCCATTCATGTCGTGCAGTGCAAGACTTCCGGTTTATATTCTCATCATTGGAACATTTTTTCCCGCACACCAGGGAACAGTTCTTTTCGGTATCTATCTTCTGGGTATTGCCCTGGCTGCATTTACGGCGATTTTGCTTAAAAGATTCCATTTCCGGAAAGAGGATGTTCCTTTTGTAATGGAACTTCCCCCCTATCGGATTCCCGGAAGAAAAAATACACTCAGACACATGTGGCATAAAGCCTTTCAATACCTGCAGAAAATCGGAAGTGTTGTATTGATAGCTTCAGTTATTATCTGGGGATTGGGGTATTATCCAAAAAACAGCTCTTTTCTAACTGAACAGAATCCATTTTCAAAGAATGAATCAACAATCGCCACTGGTGTTTCAGCAGATGTGATGCTTTCTGATAATCAGGGTTCAACATACCTCGAAATGATTGGAAAGTTTATTGAACCGGTAATAAAACCTTTGGGCTTTGACTGGAAAATGGGAGTAAGTCTTTTAGCGGGAGTTGCTGCCAAAGAAGTTGTTGTTAGTACGATGGGGGTTATCTATCAGCAGGATGATTCTGCAGTTGATGCAGAAGGTCTTGGTGCGAAACTCAAATCGCAGGTTTACAGCGACGGCCGTCCTGTTTATTCACCTATGGCATCACTGGCATTCCTTGTGTTTATACTAATTTACTTCCCATGTATTGCTGTGGTTGTTGCCGTTGCAAAAGAGTCAGGGTCTGCCTGGTATTCAGCTTTCCTGGTAGTTTACACCAGCGGACTAGCCTGGATTATGAGTTTTATCGTTTACCAGGCAGGAAGTATTATCTTTACTTAATATTATGAAGCTATGATCCAGGAAATTATTGCCCTTTCGGTTTTTTCGATTGCTGTTTTTTACAGTATATTCAGCCTTGGTCGCTACCTGATCCCTCTAAAAAAGAAAAGTTCACACGCTTGCAGTTCAGAATCAGGCTCATGCGGATGTTAATAGATTTCTGATGTAACATAAATCAATTTCTTTTCCGGGCTCATTGAGAAACAGGAAATTTTTGTTACTTTTCAGCATAAATTAATATACTATGGAAATTATCCGTGAACCAGATCAGATGGGTGGGGAAAAGTTTCAAAATCCTTACAGTTTAACTATTGAAGCCTATATCAGACGGGGCTGGGAAATCATACGTAAACGTTTGGATTACTTTGTTTTATTCACCCTTATCTTTTTTATTGGTTCCTCAATCCCGTTAGGGGCCTTGTTTCTGATGCAGTCATTGGCAGCAGGATTCCTTCTGGTTGCTTTTTATATCGTATCAGGCAGAGAGATTGTATTCGAAAATTTCTTCGATGGCTTTAAGTATTTTGCCGCACTGCTTTTGTTTTCACTTGTTTCCACATTGCTTATTTTCGTGGGATTTCTTGCTCTGATCCTTCCGGGTATTTACCTTTCCGTAGGATATATTTTTACCCCTTTCTTTATTGTTTTCCGGAAAATGGATTTCTGGCAAGCCATGGAAGCCAGCCGCAAGCTTGTACATCCCCAATGGTTTAGCATTTTTGGATTTCTGCTGGTCCTTGCATTAATAAATCTTCTTGGCTTTTTGGCTTTAGGTGTTGGATTGCTCATAACCGTTCCTCTCAGCTATTGTGCATTATATGCAGCCTTTGATGATATAGTCGGAGTTTAATTTAAAAAGTTTTAATATGAAAAAGTCATTATTCCTGATTAGCATTGTAGCTATTATGCTTTTTGCGTGCAAGGCAAAAACTAGTGAAACTGCCACCAATGCAGATATCACCAAAACGGATCTGGTTGTTAACCCTGATGCCCTGATTCAAATGGATATTTCAGTTGACGGGATGACTTGTACAGGATGTGAAAACACCATCAACACCGGAGTTAGCGAAATTGCCGGAGTTGTTGAAGTAATTTCTTCATTCACTGACGGAAAAACCACTGTAAAGTTTGATTCCACCCAAACCAGTATTGATAAGATTTCAGAGGTTATCAATGGCAAAGGATATGAAGTAAAAGAATTTGCGGTACACGAATAAGCCTCTCCTTTCAGGGTTCTGTATTAGAGGGATCTGATTTCATCATCAATTCTGACGGTTACAATTACTCAAAGAAAAAGTGTTGTTTCTTTTTTCAACAATTAATATTATTGTTGACCGCAGCTGAGATTCCTCTCCGCCTTAGGCGGATCGGAACGACAGGTTAATTAGGGTTAGTGGAGTGAAGAACCGAGTACGCTAGCGTGCGAGCTCACCGAAGGTAATCTCTTTTTAAATTATTCATATTTACCGGACAATAATGAATTAATATATGGATATCTTTCTTGTCATACTTGGAATTCTCCTGCTTCTTACCGGTATTGCCGGAAGTATTTTGCCTGTTATTCCTGGTCCGCCGATAGGATTCGTCGGTATGCTTTTACTCAGATTTACTAAATATGTTGAGACTGAACATCTGGACACATATACAAATTTGCTCTGGATTTTTGCTGCAGTTACGATTGTTGTCAGTGTTCTCGATTATTTTGTTCCTATCTGGGGAACGAAAAAATTCGGGGGATCAAAAGCCGGTACCTGGGGAGCAGCTGTCGGGGTAGTCATAGGTTTATTCTTTGGTCCGGTTGGACTGATTCTGGGACCATTTCTGGGTGCATTTATTGGTGAAATGATGTCAGGTAAAGATCAGAAATCATCTCTGAAAGCCGGATTCGGCAGTCTGATTGGGTTTATTTTCGGAGTAGCACTTAAATTGAGCGTCACAGTATTGATGTGCTTCTATTTTTTCAAAGAGCTGGTGAACTAGTGCCACTGAATTTTTAATTACTTATAAGCAATCCCCAATTTTGAAAATTGATAAAAAAAATGCTGTCTCAAAATTAATTTTATAAGGATTATTAAATACAGATTGAAAGTTCTTTCATTCTCTGTGGTTCTCTGTTTTATCTCTGTGAGCCTCTGAGTAAGATCTATTACACAGAGAACCACGGAGAATGAAGAAGAGTTACACAGAGTTTTAAAGGATACATTCATCTCTCTTTTTCACGTCCGACTTACCAACAATAATTATATTTATTTTGAGAATTCCTTTTGAGACAGCCTCTTTTTTTTGGATACTTAACTCCCGAGCGTGGCAACCATAACAGCTTTTATAGTATGCACCCTGTTTTCGGCTTCATCGAAAACAATAGAATAGGGCGCTTCAAACACATCTTCAGTTACTTCGAGACCGTTCATACCGAATTTCTGATTAATTTCCCTGCCAATTTTTGTTTCCAGATTGTGATATGCCGGCAGGCAATGCATGAATTTTACATTCGGATTGCCCGTTTTGGCTACAAGTTCTTTATTTATCTGGTATGGTTTTAACAGCCTGATTCTCTCTTCCCATACTGAATCAGGTTCTCCCATAGAAACCCATACATCGGTGTATAGAAAATCAACTCCCTTAACTGCTGCCTCAACATCATCGGTAATTGTGATTTTCGCTCCGGTTTCTTTGGCAATTTCACGACATATTTTCACCAGTTCCTCAGAAGGCTGTACGTTTTTGGGAGCAGCGGCCCTGAAATCCATGCCCATCTTGGCTGCACCTACCATAAGCGAATTTCCCATGTTGTTCCGGGCATCACCAAGATAGCAGAAGCTTATCTGACTAAGAGGTTTGTCGGAATGCTCCATCATTGTCAGGAGATCGGCCAGTATCTGAGTAGGATGAAACTCGTCGGTGAGTCCGTTCCATACAGGAACACCAGCATAGGCTGCAAGTTCTTCAACAATAGATTGTCCAAACCCGCGGTATTCAATACCATCGTACATTCTGCCCAATACCCTGGCTGTATCTTTCATAGATTCTTTGACACCTATTTGTGATCCGGATGTTCCCAGATAGGTAACATTTGCTCCCTGATCAAAAGCAGCCACCTCAAATGCACAGCGTGTGCGTGTGGATGTTTTTTCAAAAATCAGAGCTATATTTTTTCCCTTAAGCTTTGGTTGCTCCGTTCCGCTGTATTTTGCTTTTTTCAAATCTGCGGATAAATCGAGAAGAAATTTTATCTCCTGGGGTGTAAAATCCAAAAGTTTTAGAAAACTCCGGTTTCTTAAGTTAAAGGCCATTTTATAATATATTTATGTAATGAATTTCTGGTAATCTGCAAAACTAATACAATTTGAAATTAATCTTCATACTCCATGGTAATTTTCGTACCAAAGGATTTATCCTCCAGCTTAAAAGCCTCGGTAATTACGCTTTTCTTTCCTCCCTGCTTAATAAATTGCAGGCATGCTCTGATTTTCGGGGCCATACTTCCCTCTGAAAACTGACCCTCATCAAGTAATTTTTGAGTGTCGGCATAATTCAGAAACTCCCTGATTTCCTGATTTGGCTTATTATAATTGATGTAAACAAATGAAACATCTGTAAGAATATAAAATTCATCAGCTTTAATCCTTGCAGCCAGAAGTGATGAAGCAAGATCTTTGTCGATCACAGCTTCAGCAGGTCGGATATCCTTCTTTTCATCGATATAAACAGGAACCCCTCCTCCACCGGCAGCAATTACGATGGTACCCTGACGCGTAAGGTATTCAATTACTTTTTCATTAATAATCCCAATTGGCTTTGGAGATGGTACTACCCTCCTCCAGCCGTCTTTTACCTTTACTTCTTCACGAAACTCCCAGCCCTTCTCCTTAGCAATTTTCTGAGACTGTTCGGAATTATAAATCTTCCCGATTCTTTTGGTCGGATTCTGAAATGCGGAATCATTAACATCAACAACCACCTGGGTGACGAGTGTAACAACCTCCTTTTGAATATTATGCTTTTTTAAAACATTACGAAGCATTCTTTCAATCATATATCCAATACCACCCTGCGAATCGGCAACACATATGTCAAGCGGCATCTGAGGTATACCGTACATGGTTTCGCCTGCATCATTCCGCATAAGGATATTCCCAACTTGTGGTCCGTTTCCGTGACTGATGACCAGATCATATCCTTCACGAATTAAAAAAACCAGATTTTCAAGTGTGTCGGTCGTGTTTTGTTCCTGCTCTTCTATAGTACCCAGTTGATTACCCCTGAGAAGAGCATTTCCGCCTAATGCAACAACAGCAAGTTTATTCATATATTTCATTTTTCAGGAAGGTTACAAAACTAAGGATTTGTTTGTGTAAAAAAGTTTTTAGATGTTTGTTATACAGCACTGTTAAAAACTCACAATTTTCCTATCCGATTATTTCATACATTTACACTCATAAACAGATACATCATAACAAATTGAGATTTTTAAGCAAATGGTATCTCCTGATACCCGTTTTCATGATTGCCGGATGTAAAAATAACTCAATTCCGGCAGGCAATGTAAATGCCACTGTTATTGAATATAAGGTTACTTACCTTACTGAAAAAGCAGGTAAGATTCCCACTAAAATGCTACCTGGTAAAATGACAGTTATTTTTGCCGGTCATTACGCATTTAACAAGATCGAAGGATTTTTCGGTCAGTTTTCGCTTATATACATTGGGAATCTGAGAAACGAAAGTGTTATAACCATGTTAAAGCTTTTTGATAAAAAATTTGTTTATTATGGGAAAAAAGGTGATTTACCATGCGGGTTCAGAGATCCGGGAAAATTAAGTATTGAGGAAACAGTCGGCTCACGGGAATTTCTTGGTTTTAACTGTAAAGAATTGTTGATAACATCATCCGGTGATTCTTCTTTTATCGCTCTGTCAACGAATGAAATAAAAGTAAAGCATCCGAATGTCACAACTCCATACAAAGATATTGAGGATGTTCTGCTGGAATTTAACACCCAGCTAAGTTTACTCGAAATGCAACTTACTGCTCTTTCGGTAACCAGCCAGGAAATCTCCTGGGATATATTCAGGGTTTCAGAGGATTATAAAGAAAAGTCCAGAGAGTTTATGGAAAATACCATACATGAATTATTCAAATAATTCCATTACCTATTTCTCCTGATTCCTGAAAGCCAAATAAAACTAATTTTATAAATGACTGCAAGCTAAGATGGTCAAATTTTTCAAATCTCTCATACAGTTTTTCCGTGACGAACGTGTAAAGATTACCATTGGAAGTTTTTTCATACTACTTGCCCTGTACTTTGGTATTGCCTTCATTTCTTACCTTTTCACATGGAAAGCTGATCAGGATTTCCTGTGGGAAAAAGTTTTTTCAGGTCCGGAAATAATTGTGGATAATAATGCCGGAAAGCTGGGAGCATGGGTGTCTGCTGTTTTTCTGAACCACTGGTTTGGACTTGCAGGTTTTTTCTTTCCATTTATGTTATTTGTTATTGGGATCAACAACTTCAACCTGCATCTTTTTAATACCTGGAGAACACTGAAAATCAGTATTGCCGGGATTATCCTGATGTCGGCCAGCCTTGGTTACATTTTCGGAGAACACAATGAATTTCTGGGAAGCGGACCGGGTGGAGGACACGGATATTTTATTAGTCAGTGGCTGAATGCCAGTTTGGGCAAGCCAGGTACTGGTTTTCTTCTTCTGCTTTTGTTACTTGGGTTTTTCATCTTCTCCTATAAGAATACCCTTCCATTACTGAAAAAATTCTTTGCCGGTATGAAAAGAGAACAGAAAATACCTGCAACAGATACAGATGAAGCTGTAAATACCGAAACAAAACCGGATGATGTTCCTGAAAATGAAGAGATTGAAATAGAAGAGGAAATAGAAGAGGAAATAATTCCTGAACCCAAACCGGTTGTTTCTAAGCAGGTTCTTATTCCTGAAGAAGAGGGTGCAATAGGTATGATTGTGGAACATCCTGAAGAAAACGATTTGGTCGATAATCCTGATGAAATTCAGAAGGATTATGATCCTACCCTTGATCTGTCTTCATATAAGTATCCCCCGCTCTCACTCTTAAAAGATTATGAGAGTGGAACATCTTCCGTAAGCAATGAAGAACTCATTTCTAACAAAAATAAAATTGTTGAAACCCTCGCCAATTACAAGATTACCATAGATAAAATTAAGGCCACCATTGGTCCTACAGTAACCCTTTATGAGATTGTACCTGCTCCGGGAATCCGGATTTCCAAAATCAAGAGTCTCGAAGACGACATTGCCCTCAGTCTCTCTGCTTTGGGGATCCGTATCATAGCGCCAATTCCCGGCCGGGGAACCATAGGTATTGAAGTCCCTAATCTTCAGCCTAAAATTGTCTCGATGAAATCGGCTCTGGCATCCAAAAAATTCCAGGAAGAAGATTATGAACTTCCTGTAGCACTTGGAAAAACAATCAGTAACGAAACGTATGTGTTCGATCTCACGAGGATGCCTCACCTTCTGGTTGCCGGAGCTACAGGTCAGGGTAAATCGGTAGGATTAAACGCTATTATTACCTCTCTTCTATACAAAAAGCATCCTTCGCAGCTGAAATTTGTGCTGGTGGATCCAAAGAAAGTTGAGCTAACTCTTTATGCAAAAATCGAGCGGCACTTTCTGGCAAAACTTCCGGACACAGAAGAAGCAATAATAACTGATACACAGAAGGTTATTACTACACTGAATTCCCTTACAAAGGAAATGGACGATCGTTACAATCTTCTAAAAAATGCTCATGTTAGAAATATAAAGGAATACAATGAAAAGTTTGTAAAGCGGAAACTTAGTCCTGATAAGGGTCACCGCTTCCTGCCCTATATCGTGCTTGTTATTGATGAGTTCGCCGACCTTATTATGACAGCCGGCCGGGAGGTTGAAAACCCTATTGCAAGACTTGCGCAGCTTGCACGGGCAATTGGTATTCACCTTATTATCGCAACCCAGCGCCCTACTACCAACATTATTACAGGCGTAATTAAAGCCAATTTCCCGGCCAGGATTGCTTTCAGAGTGTTGTCGGTGGTCGATTCCAGAACCATTCTCGATATGTCAGGTGCCAATCAGCTAATCGGACGAGGTGACATGTTAATTTCTGCTGGAAATGATCCTGTGCGCGTGCAATGTGCTTTTATCGATACCCCTGAAATCGACGCACTTACCGAATTTATCGGCAGTCAGAGAGCCTATCCTACTGCACACATCCTTCCCGAAGTGGAGGATACAAGTATCACCAAATCTGATGTGGATTTGAAAAAGCGGGACGCTGAATTTGAGAAAGCTGCAAGGCTTGTAGTTCAGTTTCAACAGGGATCCACCTCGCTTATTCAAAGAAAACTTTCTCTGGGATATAACAGGGCCGGACGTATTGTTGATCAATTGGAGGCCGCAGGGATTCTCGGACCTTTTGAAGGAAGCAAGGCCAGAGACGTTTTAATTCAGGATGAGATTAGTTTGGAACATATTTTGAAGAGTCTGGAGTAAATAAGCTAGCATGAAAACTTTAATTCTGCCATTCTTTGTCTTTTTTTATACCCTGAGCTTTGGTCAGACTAATGATGCAATGGTTCAGGATCCGGGTGCAGAGCCCTATCTGGAGCAATTGTCGAAAATGTTTGATCCCTCCAAAGCATTACAGATTGAATTTAAGTACGAAGTAGAAACTCCGGAACCACCTTCAAAAGTTTCTGATTATGGTTCAATTATTATAAAAGGGGAAAAATATAAATTGAAAACCGATGACGGTGAAATGTATTTCGATGGAAAAACACTCTGGGTTTACAATATCGAAGCTTCCGAAGTATATAAAAGTATTCCTGAGACAGAAAGCATGGATAATATGTTACTTGCACCATTCAGGCTTATAAAGGATTACCGCAATTATTATAAGTACAATCTCAGGGATGACATCTCTATAGCGGGATCAGCATATGTCCAAATCGAATTGTATCCAAAAGATTTGAAAACCAGTTATTCAATCATGAGGTTATTGATTAATAAAAAAACCGGTGACTTATATTCTTTTTCCATGCAGCAGAAAAACGGAATTCTTTACACTATCTATTCCCGCGAGGTAATTAAAGATGTGAAAATTGCAGAAAGTACTTTTACATGGAATCCCAGTCTGCATACAGACGTACTGGAAGTTGAGATGTAATATATTCTGAGCTGAGTTTACCTGAACTTATTCGGGATATTCAATCCTTGGATGGTAAATATTTACGAGTTTTTGCTTGAATACCTTTTTTATTTCTTCAACATCCCTGAAAGTCAGATCGACATTCTCGAACTGCAGATCCGCAAACTGACGGCTTATGATGCTTTCAACGAGACTGTTAATGGTATCCAGATCAATTTTCTTCAAACTACGTGAAGCGGCTTCAATGGAATCGGCCATCATCAGGATTGCCGTTTCTTTCGAAAACGGACAAGGTCCGGGATAGGTAAATTTCTTAATATCCATTTCCGCACCGGGATATTCTTTCAGGTACGAACGGTAAAAATACAATACGGTGGTTGTTCCGTGATGTGTGCGGATAAAGTCGATAATAATTTCGGGTAATTTTGCCTTCCGTCCTATTTCAGCCCCGCGTGTCACATGTGTTATTATTTTTCCGGCACTTTGCTCAAAGCTCAGGTTATTATGGGGATTAAATCCTGAGTTCAGGTTTTCGATAAAGTACATGGGATCATCGGTTTTGCCAATATCGTGATACAATGCACCGGTTCTGGCAAGTAATGGATTCCCTCCCACAACGCGAACAGCTTCTTCACATAAATTTGCAACCTGAAGGGAATGTTGAAATGTTCCCGGTGCTTTCTCAGCGAGCTTCCGGAGCAGGGGTTGATTGGTATCAGCCAGTTCAACCAGTGTGGCATCTGAAACAAATCCGAAAACCTTTTCGAAAATGAAAATAAGCGGATAAGATGTCAGAACCAGAAGAGCATTTCCACCAAACCATGCATAATTGATGAGGTCTATATTCTGAAAGCGGCCTTCCTGCATCAGCGATATCCCGGAATAGACCAATCCGTATGATACAAAAGTAAAAACTGCTGACACAAAAAGTATTCCCCTGCGGTAATTATTCCGCTGTGTAAGAATTGCTACAACTCCTGCAATAAAGTTCATGAAAACAAATTCAAATCCATTGGGTGCAAGAAATCCTACCAGCAGAACTGTAATCAAATGGACAAACAGAGCGATCCGGGCATCATAAAATGTTTTAACAATAATAGGAAGGATCACAAATGGAACGAGATTTATGCTTATTCTCTCGTTGTTAATGGTAAACCATGCCATCAGAGCCATTATTGTCACTAACATGACAATAAAGAATGTTTTCAATGAACTCTCAAGTACTTCTTTCCTGAAATGCAACAGGAAAAGATAAAGTATTAAGAATGTAAGCGATACAATCAGCAACTGTCCAAGAATAATAAGAAAATAATTTCTTTCTATATTCGGATTTGTTTCATATTCACGTTTAAGGGACTGAAGGAGTATCTGTTTATCATCGTTTACAACTTCGCCCAAAGCTATTATCTTTTCACCAGCCTGAACCATGCCCTGGGTAAGAGAAAGTTCGTCGAAGAGCGATTCCTTCATCCTGTTTGATGAAACCTCGTCATAGAATAAATTAGCTTCAATGAATTCCACGAGGTCAATGGATTCAATAAAGCGATTTTCGGGTATAACTGAACCTTCAAGGATGGCAGCTTCTTTATCAACTAACGACTTAAGCTTTTCATAGGCGCTTTTCTGGCTATATACCAAGGAGGCAGGACGCTCATCAATTGTTTTTCCGGAAATAATATAGATAATTTCTTCGCGGTTCTGAATATTTTCAAGCTGGTAGGGATCAAGCACAATTCCCCGCAAAAAAATACTACTTAAATTCTCCTGCAGCACTTTCAGATAGCGATCGTGCATTCTCTTTAGTTCGTAGGTAGTATATTTTTTTGAACCGACTGCCGCAGAGGCTGCTGTATTACGATTTTTCAGGACAAATTCATCCCAATGTTTTTCAAAGGCCAGATGAAACCTTTCCATGTTGCGGACAGCAACCAAAGTATCGAGACTAAAATAAGGGATAAACCGCAACATCAGACTATCTTTTTCAGCCTGCACGGTAACATCTGATTTATAAATGGGATAATTAAACGGAGCAACAAGAACACTATGCATCCACGGTTTTCCCTTTTGAAATTCGTAACGAAATTTCCCCTCCCTCGGAAATAATAAAACAACAACAGCCACTCCTGATAAAAAAATCAGAAATAACCGGATGCCCCGTAGGTAAGAATTAAGTCTTTGAAAATACTTCATGCGTAATGGCTTACTTTGAATACGGATTAAAGTTATGAAAATATTCCCTGACAATGCAATAGTGAATTTTCCGACCTAAAATCCCTAAACCCCGGAAAACCATTTTTGTTTAATGCTTGCTTTACAATTTAAGTTCGGAATCGACTCATGTTAAAACCTGAGCTTTTTTCAGACATTTGATTATCTTTGGGTATAAATCAAAACAAAACTCACCTGGACATGAATGTGAGCAGACGACGCTTTCTAAAAACTTCCGGATTACTATCAATCGGAATTCCGCTCCTGTCATTTGATTTAGTTGGGAAAGCAAGGAAATCAGATAAATTCTTCAGTAAAATTGGAGTATGTACCAGTATTTCCAATAGCAGCATACTTTCTAAGTCCGGATATTCCTATCTTGAGGAAGGTGTCCGCGGTTTTCTGGTTCCCACTGAAACGGATGAGGTCTTTAACGAAAAACTATTATTACTGAAAGCTTCCGGTATTCCGGTTGAATCGTGCAATTCTTTTTTACCGGGGGATTTAAAATGTGTTGGTCCGGAGACCCATCACGAAAAAATACTGCAATTTGCCGAAACGGCATTCAGACGTGCGAAACAAGCCGATATTAAAACAATAGTTTTCGGTAGTGGAGGCTCACGGAATATTCCCGATGGCTTCTCAAGAGGCGAAGCAAAAAATCAGTTTATTGAGATCTGTAAAAAAATGGCTCCCCTTGCTTCAGAACATGGGGTTGTGATTTCACTCGAGCCCTTGAACAGTAAGGAGTGTAATTTCATTACTTCCGTTAAGGAAGGCGGGCAAATTGTAAAAGCTGTAGGACATCCGAATTTCAGATTGCTTGCCGACATATACCACATGCTGATGGAAAACGAAGGGCAGGAAAGCATAATTGAAAACGGAAAGCTTTTGTATCATGTACATATTGCTGAAAAGGAAGGAAGATCTGCACCCGGGGTTCACGGAGAAGACTTCACCCCCTATTTCCGGGCACTTAAGAAAACCGGTTACAAGGGAAGGATTTCAATTGAATGCAGGTGGGAAAATCTTGAGAAACAGGCAGAAATGGCTTTGCAGACACTGAATAAACAAATTGAATCGCTGAAAAAAACATAATCAGCACAGAAAATATGCAAAACCGGATAGAATTTCAGGAATTGGGTTTATGCAAATTTCAACTGTCAGAATAATAATAACTGATTACAAAATATTTTTTACATCATGGAAACATCAAGAAGAGATTTTATTAAAAAAGCTTCAATTGGTACTGCAGCCGTTGCTGTTGGGGGATTAGGCTTATCCGCCAAAAGTTACGGATCCATTTTAGGCTCCAACGACAAAATACGCGTCGGGATATTAGGGTTTTCAAATCGCTTTAAAGATAGTCTCGGACCATCCTTTTTAAAATATGCCGAATCCATGAATTTTGAATTTGTTGCAATAGGAGATATATGGAATCGCAGGCGGGCAGAGGGTGCCGCATGGATAAAAGCAAACACAGGTAAAGATATTTTTCTGGCCCGGAACTCCGATGAACTATGGGATCAGAAGCTTGACGCAGTTATTATATCCACAGCTGATTTTCAGCATGCACTTCACCTGGCAGAAGCTGTTGAAGCCGGATGCGATGTGTATTGCGAAAAGCCCTTTGCTGAAACTATGGATGATGCCATTCTGGCCCTTAAAGCTGCAAAAAAAACAAAAAAAATCATTCAGATTGGTTCTCAGCGCCGGAGCGGTCCCAATTATGCCGCAGCAGCTGAATATATTCAATCCGGGAAATTCGGAAATATCACCATGGTTGAAATGACATGGAATGTTAACCAGCCCGGACGCTGGAGGCTTCCCGATTTAATTTCAAGCATTAAGGAATCTGATACAGACTGGAAAAGATACCTCATGAACAGGCCCTTCGAGCCATGGGATCCCCGCAAATACTGTGAATACAGACTATTCTGGCCATATTCTTCCGGAATTCCGGGTCAGTGGATGTCACACCAAATCGACACAGTTCATTGGTTTTCAAAACTTTCCTATCCCAGATCCGTTGCTGCTAACGGAGGAATTTATATGTGGAAAGATGGTCGTAAAAACTACGACACCATGACTGCAGTTTTTGATTATGGTTCACTTGAAAAGGCTGATGAAGGGTTTCAGGTGCTTTATTCATCGCGTATGCACAATTCAGCAGGCGGAACCAAAGAATGGTATTTCTCAAACGGAGGTAAATTAGACCTTGACAGTAATAAAGTAAGTTCTGAGGGTGGTATGCAGGAAAGAGAAGCTTCAGCTATGAAAATGAAAGCCAATCTGCTTGAACCTTTTGAATTACCTCAGATTAAAGCAGAGTCAGGTGTTAGTATGGGCTCCGATCCGCTTACCGATGCACATATGAAAAACTGGATGGAGTGTGTTCGCAACAAAAATATAGTTAGCAATGCACCAGTAGAGGTAGGTTATAATCATTCCATCGCAAATATTATGGTTACGGCAGCCCTACGCACCGGACAAAAAGCCGTTTTCGACCAGAAAACTCAACAGGTTATGGCCGGGGGAAAAGTTTTTAAGTACTAAAGTCCGGCAGAAACAAACATTCCTGATGAGTATAGTTATGACTCTATTCACTTTATTTTTGGCAAGCCTAAGGCAACAGAAGCAAAACATTTTTAACCACCAAGTGCACAAAGGCTTTCACAAAGGACACAAAGAAAATTCTAATAAATCTATTTTCTATATACTTAACTTTGTGAACTTTGTGTTTTACTCTTTGTGCACTTAGTGGTTCACCTTTGGCAAAGCAAAGGAAGAAAACTATTTCTGAATATTAATCGCACAACGCGTTATCAATTAATTATGCAAATAACCGGAATTTGTTATCAGGCCTACACTCCCATGAGAAAAGAACCTGAAAGTATCAGTGAAATGGTAAATCAGGTTCTTTTTGGAGAAATCTTTACTGTTCTGGAAGAAAACAAAGTATCAAACTTCAGTCTGATTCGTCTTCAGCACGATAAGTATGAAGGCTGGGTTGATAGCAGGTGCATAAACTTTCTTTCCGACAAAGATCGGGAAATGGTAATGCACACTTCATTTTTTGTCAGCCACGAAGTAATAACCCTCCTTCATGGAACCTCAGATGAAAATGCAATTATTATTGGTTGTGGCAGTATTTTGCGGCGGTTTTCACATGACACAACTAGGGTATACGGCAAAGAATTCAAGCTGCCGGAACTTTCTGTAAATGATCCGGCTAAGACCCGGGAAAACCTTGTTAAATATGGCTTAAATGTTGTGTCGGTTCCTTATTTATGGGGAGGCAGGAGTAGTTTTGGATTTGATTGTTCCGGATTGTGTCAGAATCTCTACCGGCAGGTGGATATCGAAATTCCCCGTGACGCATCGATGCAGGCGGAGGTTGGACATTCCATAAGTTTCATTTCGGATGCAAAACCGGGTGATCTGGCTTTTTTCGACAATGAAGAGGGAAGGATTATTCATGTCGGAATGATACTGGGTGAAGGGAAAATTCTGCATGCATCCGGCCGTGTGAAAATCGATGAAATCGATCACCAGGGAATTTTTTCAAAAGAACAAAACCGGTATACTCATTCCTTGCGTCTGATTAAAAAAGTGGTTGTATAAGCACTGTATTTTCCCGATTATCTGAATCTTCCTAAATAATCATCCCCGCACCAACTGTATTATTAGTCCCTTCTTCAACCAGAATAACACTACCCGTTATTCTGTTGTTTCTGTATGAATCAAAAAACAGAGGTTTTGTGGTGCGCAACTTGATTTTACCTATTTCATTAAGTGCGAGCGAATTAACATCTCTGATTTTTTCAAGACTACT
>CAYOLQ010000034.1:0-3601 GCA_964404825.1 uncultured Chitinophaga sp. | reverse complement strand
TTCCTGTCATTGTATCGATGGAGGCAATTGTGGATGAAAACCCCGAAGGAAGAATTTTCACCTTATCTCCCCGGGTAAAAGTGCCGCTTGCTATTCTCCCGGCATATCCCCGGTAATCGTGATACTCATGAGATTGGGGTCTGATAACATACTGAACAGGGAACCTGCTGTCGACCATATTCAAATCGTTACCAATATGAATATTTTCGAGTACGTACATCAGGGTAGGACCGTTATACCAGTCCATATTTTTTGAGCGATCTACGACGTTATCCCCCTTAAGTGCAGAAATAGGGATAAACCGCACATCAACAATATCGAGTTTGGTGGCAATCTGATCAAAATCCTGCTTTATGGATTCAAAGACATCCTCTTTATAATCAACCAGATCCATTTTATTTATACAAATCATCACATGAGGAATGCGCAAAAGTGAAGCAATATAGGCATGCCGGATTGTCTGCTCCAGCACTCCCTGTCTTGCATCCACGAGGATGATGGCAAGGTTGGCTGTAGAAGCACCGGTAACCATGTTCCGGGTATATTGAATATGACCGGGAGTATCGGCGATAATGAATTTTCTTTTCGGAGTGGCGAAATAACGGTAGGCCACATCAATGGTTATGCCCTGCTCACGCTCAGCGCGCAGACCGTCAGTAAGCAAAGCCAGGTTAACATGCTCATCGCCTCTTCGTTCGCTGGCAAGTTTAACGGCCTCCATCTGATCTTCGAAGATGGATTTGCTGTCGTACAATAACCTGCCGATAAGGGTACTCTTCCCGTCATCCACGCTTCCGGCGGTAGTGAATCGAAGGAGTTCCATATCGAGGTAGCCGGGGGTGGGGTTTATTTTTTCAGTGATTTTCATTACGATGTAAATTGAAAAGAATTCGTTAAGTTATATTTCGCGCAAAGACGCAAAGGAGGAATGTGTTAATTATCAACAAATTAAAAAATTTTAACTGCTTTTATAAGTCATTTTTTTATAGAAAGCATATCGATGAATTGGTAAATAAACAAATGTTTATTTAAAAATACCCCTCCTTCTTCCTATCTTCCATTGCTGCTTCCGAACGTTTATCATCATAGCGGCCACCTCTTTCGGTGACGCGGGTAGCTGCCACTTCGTTTATTATATCTTCAAGGGAATTTGCTGTTGAAAGGGTAAGCCCCGTGCAGGTGATATCACCTATGGTCCGGCAACGAACATCCAGAGTTTCGGCTTTTTCAGAGTCTTTCATTTCGAGGAATGGTGCTTTGGCCAGCCAAATCCCGTCCCTGAAAAAAACCTCCCGCTTATGCGTGAAGTATAAGTCCGGAATTTCAATATCTTCAAGGAAAATATACTGCCACACATCCATTTCCGTCCAGTTACTGATAGGGAACACCCTGAAATGCTCTCCCATATTCTTTTTACCGTTAAAGATATTCCACAGTTCAGGACGTTGATTTTTTGGATCCCACTGGCCAAACTCATCCCTGTGTGAAAAGAATCGTTCTTTGGCCCGTGCTTTTTCCTCGTCACGCCTGCCGCCACCCAGCGCACAATCGAATTTATGCTCTTCGATTGCATCGAGCAGGGTAACAGTCTGCAATACATTTCTGCTGGCATTATAACCCTTTTCTTCCACAGCCCGGCCATTGTTGATACTATCCTGAACAAGTCTCACAATGACTTTTCCATTGGTTTTTTCCATAAGTTCATCGCGGAAAGTAAGTGTTTCAGGGAAGTTATGGCCTGTATCGATATGCAGGCAGGGAAAAGGTACCGGCATAGGCCAGAAAGCTTTACGTGCCAGGTAGTACATTACAATCGAATCTTTCCCTCCTGAAAAAAGTAAAGTTGGCCTTTCGAACTGAGCTGCAACTTCACGTATGACGTATATCGATTCCGATTCGAGTTCCCGCAGATGGGTTAATGTTGTTTTGTTCATAGTAAGAGATTGGAGTTGAGGGAATTGGAATTGTATCTGAATTCATATGGTAAGAATTCTTCCAAACCCTGATAATTAAGCCTAAACCTTGCTTCCGTTTTTCAAAATTTAAGCATACAATCCATTTAATAATATGCAATTCGCGTTGCAAATATAACAAATTAATTTTTGCCTGTTTATGAAAAAAAAAGGCCGTCCTTGCGGGACAGCCTTTTTTTATAAGAAATATACAAAACTACAAAGGTTCGTAATTTTCTTCAATTACCCTGTTTCCGGTTGCTCCGATATAGAAATAGTTCAGATCAAACTCTTTGGTAGCGGGATCAAAAGCGTTAACAAGTCCTGCTCCCATGAATACCTCAGTTACTTCGTTTGGTCCCATTGTTACTGTACAGGAATTATCTGCATTTACATCAATGTAAATATCATATCCTGAAGAACCTAAGTCACCAAGAAGTGTCCAGCATTTTGTTGCTGTAACCGGAGTAAGGAACTTTTCTTCGTTAATAGGACGGGCACCAGCTGTCGGGTGAGTGAAAACACCTGTACACAGGTAATCGCCGGCATACTGATTTGCAACAGCAACAACAGTGTTAGCATTATTCACAACTTCACGACCATCGGCCATAACAGTGATATAACGAATTTCCCATGAGTCACCGATATTTAGTGTAAGCTCATTAGCAGGCATAGGACCGCCGTCAATTACAAGGTCTTTAATAAGAGCAGCGTAATTAACAGTAAGCGTCTTGGTAACTGCTTCAGTTGCATTAGCACCGGCAACATCAATAGTTGTCATAAGAACTTCATTTGACACAACTTCATCAACAAGGTTTGTATAGGAATTCATAACCTTAATGGAAGTAACAGCAGGACCTACAGGTACAACAATGGGAATATCAAAAGAGGGTGTTGCTCCCAGTTTGTAGGGGAATTTTGCCAAGCTAGGACTTACAAGTCCTCCGGTTTTAGCATTTTCAGTTACCAGGTCTGTATTTTCCAGACATGAGTTCATGACAAACATCAGGAGGAATACAGATGATACCCAGATTGATTTTTGAATTATTTTTTTCATATTTTTTGAAAATTTCGTGAAATTAAAATTAAAGTCTTAGAAATTATCTGCAGTATCCCACCAAACCCGGGAGTTCAGGTTGTCGGCTCCACCAAGGAGAGCAACACCAGCAGCCAGATTAGTCGGGTTTCTTCCTGCCTCATCCGTTGGATAGCTTACCCTTACAGGGATTAAACCACCATTAAGACCGTCTTCAGCGGGTGTAAGAACAGGATAACCAATTCTTCTCCATTCGAACCATGACTGAAGTCCCTGATCGAACATTGCAAGCCATTTCTGGGTACCGATAAGTTCCATCTTTTCAGCTGTTGTGTAAGTAGCATCCCATGTCCAGTTATCGTTGGCATAAAAATCTGCAGCTAAGCTATCAGCTGTCCAGTCAGCAGAAATCCATGCTGCAGGAACTGCACTAACTAAGGCAGCACCATACTGAAGATAAGATGCAGTAATAGCCTCTTCATATTTTGCTTCTGCTTCAGCTTCACCACCAGGAATTAATCCTTTAAGTGCAGCTTCCGACATAATAAAAAGTACTTCACTGTAATTCATAAGCACACCCGGTGACTGAGCTGCGGTAAAATAAGCTCCTAAT
>CAYOLQ010000033.1:24350-31330 GCA_964404825.1 uncultured Chitinophaga sp. | reverse complement strand
TCCCGGGCCATTTCTATAATTCGGCTTTTTCAATGTCGGCAAAGATCATTTTTTATAGTTCAATTAAAATTTAGATGTGTGCTTATTGAAAACACATCAGATTTTGTATTTTCCAAATATTTTTTCCATTGCCTGTGTCCGGTAATCAAAAATTTCGCGAAGCTGTTTTTTAATGAGAACTGCATTGGCTATGGAGCCCAAAAATCCGAAGGGAGGCTGATACGAAACAAGATCGGTCATCAGCACACCACCTTCAATAGCTTCTATTTTATGTTCGTGATGCCAAATAGCATAAGGTCCGATGCGTTGTTCATCAACAAAATAATCTTTTTCCTTCATATGAGTAATTTCAGTAACCCAGGTCATTTTTATTCCAAAAACCGGACTCACTTTATAGCTGATTATCATTCCGGGATACATTTTGGGAGACAAAAATCCGGAGGTAATATCAAATCCCATATAATCCGGAGTAATTTTTTTCAGGTTTTCAGGCGAGGAAATAAAATCCCAAACTTCATCGAGAGTAGCCGGAACCTTTTGAGTTTTATGCAGCTGATAGAATCCCATAAAAAATCTAAATAGAAAGTTTTTGTTTAATCACTCATTTTATCCAAAACAACCTTTTCACAGAATGTTCTGAAGATCAGGCGGAATCAAGTTCTTCTGCGGTTATCCACCTTATTTCATCAATCCCATATACGACCTGATATGATTGGGCAATTACCCGAATCAGAACACAATCCGATGAGAGCATGAAGGACTCCATTTCGGGATGTCGCTTCAGATGGGCCTGGTAAGGTGCTTCATTCCCGGCTAAACTGATTTCCTCAGTGTGTCCGATTAGGGTCAGCACGACACTTTCTTTCAATCCTTTCATATTGACATATCCTCCTTCGATGAGAACAGCCACCTTATTGTTATAAGAAAGATTTCGATACTTAAGAGTATTCCTGTAGGTAGCAAAGATTATCTGCCGCAAATTTCCAAATGGTGTAATCGCTACTAAACTCGTATGCGGCTGGCCATTACCTTCTGTCGCCAGAACAGCAAAACCACTGGTATTAAGCACGGTCTCGATATATTCCTTTATTTTGCTCTGCTTATTCATATACTTTTAAATCAGGTAAGCCGGGATTCAGTTTTTAATAGTTTGTTCATTAGTTGGAACTATTAATAATTTCTCCTAAGCTGAAAACAAGATGAGGCATCAGGCTTTCCCGTCATAACTCTTCCCCATATTTCAAACTCAATGAAAGTTTCTGTCAGATGCATTACATATTGTTTGAAACCCTTATTATAACTACAACACCTTAGAAAAGATTCTGATTGACTTTCGGATTTCATGAACACGGAAGCCCGATCTTTATAAAGGTAAATGTTTTACATATCAATTGGAAATTTTTAAGCTATCATGGAATTGTCAATAGCTTATGTAATGGAAAATACTATTCCGAGTTGCATGTTTACTGAATGCACGAAAAAATATGATTGAGGCTTAAAAACTATGAACTTTATTATTTTCCAAACTATATTTGTGCTGCAAGTAAGCTATTCATTATATGAAAAACCCTGCACCACCCAAGGAATATATTACTTCAGTTGTATTTGAGAAGTCAATGATTGCCCCCTGCGGAATGAACTGCGGGACATGCATAGCCTACATGAGGCCAAAAAACAGATGCCCCGGATGCCGGTATGATGATAAATTTAAAAGCAAAGCCTGTGTTCAGTGCATTATTAAAAACTGTTCCCTTCTCGGGGAAACAGGATCGAATTTCTGTTACGACTGTCCCAAATACCCCTGCCTGAGATTAAAGCAACTTGATAAGCGATACAGCACTAAATACAGAACCAGTTTTCTCGATAACCTGAGAATGATAAGGCATAACGGCATTGAATCTTTTCTTGCATTCGAAACCGTCAGAAGAAAATGCAGCAACTGTCAATCAACAGTAAGTGTCCATAAAAACTATTGTCTGGCTTGTTCCGCGATTCTGTGATGTATTGTTTTTAGCCATCTTTTATTAAATTTGTCGGGAAACAATTCGTTTACCGATGAAGACTCTCAGATCGCTTAGCCGCTTAATAGTAGGACTTGTATTTGTGTTTTCAGGATTTGTTAAAGCGATAGATCCCCTGGGCTCCACATATAAATTTACCGATTATTTCAATGCTTTCGGATTGGACTTCCTTTCATGGTCGGCATTTCCTCTGGCATTGTTCATGTCGGCTGCTGAAATGCTTATCGGGATAGCCTTGCTGTTTGCATACCGCATGAAAGTTGTCTCCTGGGCTACACTGGTTTTTATGTCGTTTTTCACGGTTCTGACTTTCATACTTGCAATTTATAATCCGGTTACCGATTGTGGTTGTTTCGGTGATGCCCTCATACTTACCAACTGGCAGACATTTGGTAAAAACATTGTGCTGATGGTTTTCACTCTGCTAATATTTGCCGGTAGATATCATTTTCCGGTTATCAGGGGAGCAATTACCGAATGGGGGATACTCACTTTCTTCTTTGCAGCTTCAATCGGATTATCGATGTATTGTTACAACCACCTTCCGATTCTCAATTTTCGTCCTTATAAAATTGGAGTAAATATCCCCTATGCATCTTCCATTCCTCCGGATGCCCCGGTTGATGTGTATGAAACCCGTTTGTTTTATGAGAATACAGCAGATGGTAAAATTTCGGAATTCACAATAGATAATTTTCCCGAAGATTCCATCTGGAAGTTTTCAGATTCCAAATCAGTCCTTGTTTCCAAAGGCTATGAACCACCCATTCACGACTTCTCTATCTCGGCTCCTAATGGTGAGGACCTTACAGAATCCATAAAAAGCAGCAAAGGATATACATTTCTTCTCATCTCTTATAATCTTCCGAAAGCCAATAAAGATGCACTTAAGAAAGCAGCTGAATACCATAAATTGTCAGGAATTTTCCCCGATATGCAATTTATAGCAACAACTGCCTCTGTAGTCGCCGATGTGGGTATTGTCAGAGATAGTCTGGGCCTTGCATATGACTTTGGTACTGCCGATGAAATAGCTCTCAAAACAATTATTCGTTCCAACCCCGGCCTTCTGCTTATTAAAAATGGTACCATCATTGGTAAATGGGCTTACAGGGATTTTCCCAAACCTGAGGATTTGTCGGGAGATTTTAAACTTATCCTCAGCCAATATCCTTTTTCACGCGGAACCGACCTTCGAAATATATTAACTCCTCCATTAGGTGCACGAAATGATGTTTTCAATACAAGCCTCCTTTATAAAAATATTCTGAACGACAGTCTGGCTACCTACACTATGGAAAACTTTCCACAAAGCAGCGACTGGATTTTTGTAAGTTCAAATTCGGAAAAAATACAGCAGGGCTATGTCTCTCCACTTAAGGATTTCATTATGCTTACCCCTGAAGGAGAAGACCTTGTTAACAGTATTATCAGCCAGAACAGTGATGTATTTCTGGTAAGCGTAAAAGAGCCTCAGAATCTGGATCCTGACCTGCTTGAGCGACTAAACAAGCTTTCGGTAGTGGCTGCTTCACATCCTTCAGGACCCATTTTCTTTTATGCCATGACGGGCCTGCAGACGGATCAGATTTATGGTTTTACCGACTCATTCATTTCACCGATAACTTTTTGTTCAGGGAATACCGCATTTGTTGAAAGTGTTTCAGGGAGCGGAGTATCTCTCATCCATATAAAAAATGGAAGAGTAATTGAACGCTGGGATAATAATTCCATTCCCGGACCTGAAAATTTCAACAGTTTCATTTCTGATTCATCCGGTCTTAACGATTTTGAAACCTATATCTCTCCCTATTTGTTTGAAAATTTCAGAACTTCCATTGAAGAAAAGCGGGTCTACATAATTATTTTAGGCTTTCTTTTTCTGTCACTTTTTATCAGAGTTTTTTTCGAGGGGATTGGAAAAGGTGAATAGTCTGGAAGTTGCCATCTGACAATTAATTCAATAAACGCATTCACACAGACAAATGCATTTCCTGAAAAAAATAACCGAACGAATACTCTACGCAATTGCCGTACTTCTGGGGGTTGTTACGCTTATTTTTTTTCTTTTTAATGTTTTACCGGGGGATCCTGCACGCATGATGCTCGGCCAGAGAGCAGATATGTCCAGCCTGGAAGGAATCAGGAAGGAGCTTGGCCTTGATAAACCTTTATACCTTCAGTATATACGTTATCTGAATGATCTCTCGCCAATATCACTGCATCAGAAAAGTAAAACTGATTCATACTTCTATTTGGATCCCGCTAAATACAAATCTTCCAAAACAATCTTCTCTACCAGAGCAGGAGTGAGTCTGGTTGTAAAAGTTCCATGGCTTGGCAGATCTTTTCAAAGCAGCAGGGCGGTTGGGGACATGATTTCAGAAGCCTTCCCGAACACCCTTATTCTGGCTGTTGCGGCTATTCTGATTGCTTTTTTTGCCGGCACCCTTCTTGGAACCTTCTCAGCCCTGAAAAAAGACAGCTGGTACGATAGGGGTACCCTGCTTTTTTCTGCCATTGGAATGAGTATACCTTCCTTCTTTGCAGCTATTCTGATAGCATGGTTTTTTGCGTATAAACTCGGTCATATAACTAATTTAAACCTGACAGGTAATTTATTTGAGATTGATGATTATGGGCGGGGAATAAAACTCCAGTTAAAAAATCTCATACTTCCTGCATTTACATTAGGAATACGTCCCTTATCGGTTGTGGTTCAACTCTCGCGCAACTCAATGCTGGAAGTTTTAAGTCAGGATTATATCCGCACTGCCTATGCTAAGGGCCTCAGAAAATCGCGGATTATTGGGGTTCATGCACTCAGGAACTCATTAAATCCAGTTGTAACTGCCATTAGCGGCTGGTTTGCGAGCATGCTGGCCGGAGTAGTTTTTGTTGAATATATTTTTGGATGGAAGGGGCTCGGTTATATGTTGGTAAACGCTCTGAATTTCTACGATTTACCGGTAGTTCTGGGCTGTGTACTGACTACCTCGGTACTTTTCGTGCTGGTAAATATTTCTATGGATTTGGTTTATGCCTTGCTCGATCCTCGTATCAGGAAATAAATGCCATTTCTATACCAAAACTTTCACTCATCTTTAGTACTTTTGACCTTCATTTTTAATCCCAATAAACAAAAAAAAGTATTGATATGAGACAAAAAATTGTAGCCGGAAACTGGAAGATGAATACCCTTTTGAAGGACGGGCTGGAACTATCTGCCGCTGTTAATTCACTGGCATCAGGGAAAACAAGCGATGCGATAGTTATTATCGCACCACCGTTCACCCACCTTGCAAATGTTAAAAAAATTCTTTCGGTTGTTAAGCTATCAGCACAGAACTGTTCCTCTGAAGAATCAGGTGCTTTCACAGGTGAAGTATCCGTTGGAATGTTAAAATCGATCGGCGTTGAGTATTGCATTATAGGACATTCAGAAAGAAGGGCTTATTTCCACGAAGACAATGCCGTTCTTGCCAAAAAAGTGAATCTGGCCCTCGCTGCCGGTTTGAAACCCATTTTTTGCATTGGTGAAGTTCTTCCCGAAAGAAATGCAAACAAGCATTTTGATGTAGTTAAATCACAACTCTCAGAAGGTCTTTTTCATCTGAGTCAGGCTGAATTTGCTCATGTTGTAGTTGCATATGAACCGGTTTGGGCTATTGGTACAGGTGTTACCGCAAGTCCTGCCCAGGCACAGGAAATGCACAAGTTTATCCGTACGGAAATCAGTAAAAAGTACGGTGCCTCAGCTGCAGAAAACACAAGTATTCTATATGGAGGAAGTTGCAAAGGTTCGAATGCAAAAGAACTTTTTGTCAATCCGGATGTTGATGGAGGATTGATTGGTGGAGCATCTCTTAAGGCTGATGAATTTCTCCAGATCGTAAATGCTTTCTAAACGATAATAATGCCTCAGATAGAACTTTCAATAGAGAAGACCGGGTTGACATCTGAAACCATTGAGGTTTTGGTTGCAATGCTTATGGATAAAGGTTTTGAATGTTTTAATGAGGATGATTCTGTACTCAAAGCATATGGCAGAGGAGATAATCTGACCTCTGAAATTCCTGGTATAATGCAATCCCTGCCAAAGTTTACAGATCATGACTATGCATTTTCTTTTCGGATTCTTAAGGAAAAAAACTGGAATGAACACTGGGAGAAGAACTTTTCTCCCATTGTTGTCCGGGACCGTATTCTCATTAAAGCCCCTTTTCACACCATTCCTGACCTCGAATATACCGTAATTATTGAACCTAAGATGTCTTTTGGCACCGGACATCATGAAACCACCAGATTAATGCTTACCGAAATGCTGGAATCCGACCTGAATGGAAAGGAAGTTCTTGATATGGGTTGTGGAACAGGAGTTCTTGGAATACTGGCCAAGAAAATGGGGGCAGCCTATGTTCTGGCAGTTGATAACGACAAATGGGCCTACTATAATTCGGTGGAGAATTTTAATAAAAACAATGTCGAGGAGCCGTTTGATGTTTTCCCTGGCGAAAGAGATGTGCTGGACGGACACACGTTTCATTTTATACTTGCAAATATTAACCGTAATATTCTTTTAAGCGATTTACCGGCTTATTTCCAAAGCCTGAAAGATAATGGAACGCTTATTCTCAGTGGGATCCTTTCTACCGACAAGGATATCATACTTGAGAAGGCAAAAGAATGTGGTTTTACTTTTGTCAGCAGTTTTTATGAAAATAACTGGATTTCGCTTAATTTGAGGAAATAATTGTTTTCCCCTATCTCAATGCGAAATTTATGAAGAAAATATTCCTTGTTTTTATAGCTACTTATACTCTATTCTCCTCTGCATATTCTCAGCAATTAAAAAGTTTCACATCCGATTCAGCTATCTTTATCCAGGAAATTGGAAAATTTACCGATAACTATATCAGCGCTGATGACAAGTTGATTCTGGATGGTTTTCTGGGTATC
>CAYOLQ010000033.1:12504-24340 GCA_964404825.1 uncultured Chitinophaga sp. | reverse complement strand
CCCCAATATACTCCTCAGGATCGTGCCGACATCATTGTGACTTCTAATCTTTTGCTTAAGAAAAGCGGACGTCCAAGTCCACATTTTATCGGCTACTATAATACCTTGCTACTCTTTTCAAGCGGGAATTATGAAAAATTGAATATCCCCGGATGGAAACAATCGTTCCGTTTTTTTCTTGAGAATAAATCCTCATCATTAAAAGTTGTCGAACAATACCTCGAACTTACGCTGAATCTGATAAAGTCGAATACATTGTATAACAGTTCTGCAACTATCTGGAGAACGCCGCAATCGAATTTCAGTTTTGAACACAGGGAAGGGAAACCCATAGTTTTATTCACCGATATCGATCTTATTTGTAATTCAAAGAGGGATAGCATTGAGATTTCAAAAACTTCAGGATTTCTGAACCCGGTGGATTTGAGCTTTTCAGGCAGCAAAGGAACTGTTACCTGGGAAAGGGCCGGATACGCAGCAGAGGATGTTTATGCCAACTTGTCTGATTACCGGATATCCCTGCAAAAAACAGAATACAAGGCCGATTCGGTTGCTTTTTATTATAAGAAGTATTTCGATTTTCCTTTGGAAGGCCGCCTCGAAGAAAAAGTAATGCTTATCAATAAGCCTGAAAACGCATTATATCCTAAGTTTTTCTCTTATCAGAACAAATATTTTCTGCCAGATTTATTTCAGGGGATCGAGTTCATGGGGGGACTATCCATGCAGGGTTCCAAACTAACCGGTACCGGTAACGAATACGAACCGGCGGTTTTGGATATATACGATAATGATACCCTGAAAATGAAACTGAAAACAAATCAGATTACCATTACGGAAAACGGCATGAGAGCCTCCAACATTAGTTTAACGATGTACCTTGAAACGGATTCTATTTACCATCCCGACCTGCAATTCAATTACCTTGAGACAACCGACGAATTAAGGTTTACCAAATCTGAGAGTTATACTTCAGAAGGGCCATATAAAAACACTTATCATAAAATTGATATGAATTTCGATGAGTGGCTTTGGAAGCGTAAATCAGGCCTTATTCTTTTTAAACCTGTTACCGGGAGTGCAATTGGACAGGCCAGCTTCGAATCGAACAGTTTTTTTAATTACGAATTTTTCGAAAAGCTTCAGGGAATGGATGATCTTCATCCTCTGGTGGGTCTCTGGCAATATGGAAGGAATGTAGGGTTTAACCGTTTTCCGGTTTCGAATTATGCAGCTTATCTGGGTATTGACGAATTTCAGATCAGACAACAACTGATGAAACTTTCCCGCTTTGGTTTTATCTTTTATAATGATCAGTCAGACATGGTCACCCTTAACGAAAAGCTTAATTATTTTCTGGATGCCAGCGTTGGGAAAACCGATTATGATGTAATATATTTTACATCGGAAACAGCATCTCCCCTTGAAAATGCAAGTTTGAACCTTTTAAATTATGATTTGACTATTAATGGCATCGACCGCATTTTCATCAGCGATTCTCAAAATGTTGTGCTTCTTCCCGATAAGAATCAGATTATCATGAAGAGAAACAGAAATTTCCAGTTTAGCGGTACTATAAGGGCGGGACTTTTAACCTATTTCGGAAATAACTTTTTCTTTGAATACGATAGTTTTAAACTCAATCTTCAGAATATTGATTCGGTTAGCCTCAGGGTTAAAACAGGTCAATACGACAATTACGGAGAAGCCGTAGTCCGCGGGATCAGCAATCTACTGGAACAGGTTACGGGTGAGTTACTTATTGACGAGCCGGGGAATAAGTCCGGCCTGAACGATTTCCCTCAATACCCTGTTTTTACCAGCAGAGAAAACTCATTTGTTTATTTCAACGAACCAGGAATTCAGAAAGGTGTGTATGGTAAAAAGGATGTCTATTTTGTAGTATATCCTTTCACAATCGATAGTCTTGACAATTTCTCAAATAATGGTATGCAGCTTGCCGGACAGTTTGAGTCCGGGGGTATTCTGCCACCTCTGGAACAGACGCTAACCCTGCGCGAGGATTATTCCCTTGGATTCTATTACAAAGCTCCGCCGGAAGGAGTTCCCATGTATAACGGGAAAGCAACTTTTTATAATGATGTGGAATTTTCGAACCGAGGCCTTCATGGATACGGTCAGCTTGATTATCTGACGTCCACAACCTGGTCTGATGATTTTCTTTTCCACCCCGACTCGGTAATGGCGGTGAGCAGGGAATTTGTTATCCGCAAACAAATTGCTCAGACGGAATATCCAAAGGTAAATTCATCAAACAACCAGATTACATGGTATACAAAGATGGATCAGTTCTATGCATTCAAAAAGGATAAGGATTTTACCATGTTCAGCGATACGGTGCGTTTAAGCGGAGATTTGCTGCTTGAACCGGAAGGACTATCGGGAAAGGGCAGAATGAATCTGGTTGATGCAACAATGGGATCAGAAATCTTCAAATATAAATCCGAAAATATACTTTCTGATTCAGCCGATTTCAGGCTTGCCAATCCCACACTTGACAAACCGGCTATGAATACAGACAATGTGAAACTGAATATAGATTTTAACAAGCGAAAAGGGCAAATCCATTCCAACGAAGATTATACCCTCGTGGAATTCCAGGAAAACCGCTATATCAGCAAACTTGATTTCTTTAACTGGGATATGATGAAGAAAGAACTCGAAATGGGCCTTAGTAAGAAAATAAGTTCGGCTATTCATGTAGACAGTCTTTCCGGAGCACGCTATATCTCCATAAATCCGGCACAGGATTCTCTGAGTTTTGTTTCGGCTAAAACCGTTTTCGACTACAGAAATCTTTTGATTTTAGCGAATGAAGTCCCATATATTCAGATAGCAGATGCAAGAATTTTCCCGGTGGAAGGAAAACTTACAGTTGAAAAAAATGCTAAAATCAGAAAACTTTCCAAAGCCGGAATTCTTGCAGATTACACCAGCCGCTACTATAAATTATATAACGGTACAGTGGATATTTTGGCCCGGAGAGACTACAATGCCTCAGCAGACTATGATTATACTGATGAGAATAAAAAACTTCAGAAAATTCATTTTAACCGTTTGGAGGTTGACTCATCCTATCAGACTGTTGGAAAGGGTTCATTATCACTGCTGGATTCATTCAGGTTAAGTCCTTTTTTCGATTACCAGGGAGAAGTGCGCCTTTCAGCCAGAAAACAGTTTTTGACATTCGACGGAGCTACCAGACTGGTGCATCAGTGTAAACCCGGACGAAGCTGGCTTAAATTTGAAACCGAAATCAATCCGGACAGTATTCTTATTCCGGTGCCAGTGGAACCCATTGATATAAACCTGAAAAAGATTTATGCAGGTACGATGATTACTAGAGATTCCACACATATTTATTCTACTTTTTTATCCGGTCGTAAAGACTATTTCGACAACTATCTTACCAGTGCGGATGGAATGCTGAGGTACGATAAGGGAAATGAGCATTTTGAAATTGCTCGTATGGATAAGCTGGCTGATAAGAATCTTCCTGGTAATTACCTCAAACTCGATACCGATTCATGTTATCAGTATGGGGAAGGAAAAGTAGGTTTTAATGTTGATTATGGTCAGGTGAAAGTCACGACAACCGGAACAGCTCTGCATAATATGGAGCAGAATACCTACGAAACAAATATTCTGATGGCGGTCGATTTCTTTTTCTCACCCGAGGCTCTGGGAGTATTTGGCAGAGAACTGGATAGTCTCGCAGGTCTTAAAGCCTATGATTTTACAAGTTCTTTCTACCGTCTGGCACTTCGCGATCTTATTGGAGTAAATGATGCTGATATTATGGAAACTGAGCTTGGGCTATATGGAAATTATAAGGCTATCCCTGAAAATTTCAGAAAAAATATCATTCTTTCGGATGTCCGTTTGGCATGGAACCAGAATTCGCGTTCTTTCAGGTATCACGGGCCTGTTGGCGTCATCAGGGTGGGTGATAAAGCTATAAATAAAGAAGTGGAAGCCTATATTGAACTATCAAAACGTGGATCAGGAGATCTGCTTGATATTTATCTGGTGTTGGATCCAAATACATTTTACTATTTTGGTTATAACCCGGGAAGTTTACAGGTTACCTCTTCCAACAGAAATTTCAATGCTATTGTTTATGAGTTAAAAGACACAGACAGAAGACTTAAAGTTAAACCTGGTGAAACCGGATACATTTATGCACTTGCGCCGGACAGAAGGGTGCAGCTGTTCCTGAGAAGGTATCTGGAAGCAGAAAACGGAGGCGAAGGTGAATACCAAGAAGAAGAACCTTCTAACGGGATCCAAGTTCAATAACTTCAAGATCTTTGATCTTGCCTTCTTCAATAATAAAACGAACAGCAGTGCGAATCTGGTGAAATCCGGATTTGCCTGCTGCTCCCGGATTGATATGAAGCAACCCGAGTTTTTTGTCGGGCATAACCTTGCAAATGTGTGAGTGCCCGGTAATAAAAAGTTCGGGAGTATTTGTACGAATGCTTTGTCTGACTCTCTGATCATAGTTACCCGGATATCCCCCGATATGAGTAATCCAGACATCCATTCCTTCATAATGAAAACGTTGGTGCTCAGGATATACAATACGGATTTCGTGCCCGTCGATATTTCCATAAACAGCCCTCAGCGGCTTGAATGCAGCTATTTCATCGGCGGTTTCAATATTCCCGATATCGCCGGCATGCCATATTTCATCGCAGTTCGCGAAAAATTCTTTTAAACGGGGATCAAAAAATCCATGTGTATCCGACACTAGTCCAATCCGGGGCATATTTTATAAGAATTACCTGACACAATTATATTACAAAATTTCTTATGTAGATTTGTAATTCATGGTAAATAATGTAAATACAGATGAATTTATTTTTTTGCAGGAATATCAAAGACAATATTGCAACACTCGACGAAACAGAAAGTCATCATTGCATTAAGGTACTCAGATTGAATACAGGTGATGAAATCTGCTTTGTTGACGGGAAGGGAGGGTATTTTGAAGGTCTAATTTCCATCCCGGATCACAGAAATTGCACTATTGAAATAAATAAATCGAAGTTCGAAACTGGAAAAAGAGACTACAGTCTGCATGTCGCTATGGCTCCGACAAAAAATATTGAACGATTTGAATGGTTTTTAGAAAAGGCGACAGAGATTGGAATAGATCAGATCACACCTTTGCTCTGTAATCGTTCAGAAAGGAAGATTTTGCGTATAGATCGCCTGGAAAAAGTAATTACTTCTGCCATGAAACAATCACTTAAGGCTTATCATCCTGTATTACATTCGCTGACTGAATTCGATACTTTTGTGAAATCGGAAAGTGCCGGAGAAAAACTTATTGCTCATTGTATGGACGGTACGAGGCAGGATCTCATAAAAATGAAAAATACCGGCAATAATTTCACGATACTGATAGGTCCTGAGGGCGACTTTACGCTTCAGGAGTTAGACTTAGCTATTGCCATGGGATTTCTTCCTGTAAGTCTCGGGACTTCCCGGTTAAGAACTGAAACAGCCGGAATAGCTTGTTGCCAGATAATTGCAGATGTGATGAACCTGAAATAAAAAACCTCAGAGAATCAATAATCCCTGAGGTTTTTTGTTACATTTCAGATTGTCAGGTGAATTTCAGACACTCATGAGAATCTTTTGAATTACTTCATTTCCGGGTGATAAATCAAGGTTACCAAATGTGTATTGCAGCTCTTTACTGCATTTTCCAGTTGGATCAAGCATATCATCAACATTGACTAATTCACTTTCCCCCTCAGAACCATCCAGAATAAATAACAAAGTAGAGTTTCCTGTCATAGGCAGAATATATTTAGAGCGTTTAGTATCTAATAAACGCCTTGTCTAAATTAATATTGCTGACAGGATCATATTTTTATCAGGGAATAATCAGATTGATATCATGTTTCTGAATCAGTTTCCTGAGATTTATAAGCGCATATCGCATACGGCCCAAAGCAGTATTGATACTTACGCCTGTCTGGTCGGCAATTTCCTTAAAACTCAGATCCCCATAATGCCTTAAAAGTATTACCTCCTTCTGGTCGTCGGGTAATCTCTCGATTAGAGTGCGGATATCCGAACATACCTGATCATAAATAATATTTTCTTCAATGTTCTTATCTGCAAGTTTACGGTTATTGAATAAATCTACCACTGTATCATCATTGGATAGCATATTCATCTGCTTTTCTTTCCTGAAATGATCTATTACCAGATTATGTGCAATGCGAATAACCCACGACAAAAACCTGCCGTTATCCTTGTATTTGCCGGCTTGCAGTGAATGAATTACTTTTATGAATGTATCCTGAAAAATATCCTCCGCCAGCTGCTCATTCTTTACCATGAGCATTATATACGTGAAAACTCTGTTTTTATGGCGCTTTATAAGGATCTCAATTGCTGATTTACTGCCATCTACGAATTCCTGTACCAATTCGTAATCAGTTTTCCTGTTTGCTTTCAAAACTACCTCCTTTTTTGAATGTTTAGGTAGAAATCTTACAATAGGCAGTCCTCCTTTTTGAGTTAATGTTGTGTATTGATACGAGTTACAATATTGAAAGTTAGCGAAATTAACAATAAAAACGATTTGAGCAAAAAATATTAACTTTGAAATTCGTTAAATATTGTTAAAAGCCTCAATTATACCTTCAATATCTATGCCAGAAGATAAGCTGAAAAATCGTAATGAGATATTTATTAAAGGTGCACGGGTACACAATCTTAAGAATATTGATGTTGTTATTCCCAGAGATAAGTTGATCGTTGTAACCGGGCTCTCCGGTTCAGGCAAGTCGTCACTCGCTTTCGATACTCTCTATGCCGAGGGCCAGAGACGCTATGTGGAGAGCCTTTCTGCTTATGCCCGTCAGTTTCTTGGGAGAATTGATAAGCCTGATGTGGACTATATTCATGGAATTCCTCCGGCTGTGGCAATTGAACAAAAAGTAAATACACGGAACCCCAGATCCACTGTAGGGACTTCTACAGAAATTTATGATTATCTCAAATTATTGTTTGCAAGGATCGGCAGAACCTATTCTCCGGTATCAGGGAAGGAAGTGAAAAAACACTCGGTAACAGATGTGGTTGATTACATTCTATCCTATCCTGATTCCACCCGCTTGTTCATTATGGCACCATTTCAATGCTGCGAAGGAACCACAATTGCCTATCAGCTTGAACTTTATCTCCGGCAAGGAGTTACCCGAATTGAAATTGACAACGAAATTATGCAGATTGAAGCAGTTCTGCAGAATAAAGAATTGCTTGCAACAACATCCGGAAATAATCTGATAGTTGACAGAATTGTTGTCGGTCGGGATGAAGACACGGTAAGCAGGTTTGGTGATTCCGCTAAAACCGCTTTAAGTATTGGTAAGGGAATCTGCAGAATCCGTAAACCGGAGGAAAAGAAGTACCATGAATTTACGGATTCATTTGAAGCGGATGGAATTATTTTTGAAGAACCCTCAGAGCATATGTTCAGTTTTAATAATCCGGTGGGTGCCTGTCCGGTATGTGAAGGATACGGACAAGTTATAGGGATTGATGAAGATCTCGTTGTGCCGAATAAAAGTCTCTCGGTATACGAGGAGGCAATAGTTTGCTGGAAGGGTGAAAAGATGAGTAAATGGCTCGAAAAACTGATATATTCGGCAGATAGTTTTGATTTCCCTATACACACTCCCTATTACAAACTTACTCCCGAACAACAGGAATTACTTTGGAGTGGAAACAAGTACTTTAAGGGAATCCGTTCTTTCTTTGATCATCTGGAAGAGAAAAAGTACAAAATCCAATACAGGGTAATGCTTTCCCGATACAGAGGGAAAACAGTTTGCCATGCATGCAAAGGTGGACGCCTGAGAAAAGAAGCTGCATATGTAAGAATAAACAAAAAATCAATTCACGAACTCGTGTTGATGCCTGTTGATACACTCAGCGATTTTTTCGCCAAAATCAAACTCACACCTCATGATGAAAAAGTTGCTGGGCGACTTCTCACTGAAATCCGCAGCAGGTTAGGCTTTTTGCTCCATGTTGGATTAAACTACCTTACACTGAACCGGCTTTCTGCAACCCTCTCGGGAGGGGAATCACAAAGGATTAACCTGGCAACATCTCTTGGAAGTGCACTCGTGGGATCTCTTTATATTCTTGATGAACCCAGTATAGGCCTGCATTCCCGCGATACCATGCTCCTCATTGAAGTGCTGAAAGAACTCAGGGATATGGGAAATACCCTGGTAGTTGTGGAACACGATGAAGATATTATCCGGTCTGCAGATCAGATTATTGATATCGGACCTCGTGCAGGCAGGTTAGGCGGAGAAGTTGTTTTTACAGGCGATCACAAAAAACTCCTGAAATCTGACGCGAGCCTTACAGCCGATTACATTACAGGAAAAAGAAAAATTGAAATCCCTCAGTCCCGCAGGAAATGGAACAATTTTATCCATATCCAGGGTGCAAGGGAAAATAATCTTAAAAATATAAGCGTCAAAATCCCTCTGAATATTATAACGGCTGTTACAGGTGTCAGTGGTTCGGGTAAATCTTCACTGGTGAAAGGGATTTTGTATCCTGCGCTAAACAAGCGATTGAATGGAATAGGGGAGAAAACAGGTAAATTTGATTTTCTCGGGGGAGATATAACTCTTATTAAAAATGTGGAATTTGTTGATCAGAATCCGATAGGTAAATCGTCACGATCGAATGCCGTTACGTATCTGAAAGCTTATGACGAGATCCGTAAACTTTTTGCCGATCAGCAGGCATCGGTAATAAATGGTTATAAAGCCAGTCACTATTCTTTTAATATAGATGGAGGAAGGTGTGAAGAATGCCAGGGTGACGGGCATATCAAAGTAGAGATGCAATTTATGGCCGATGTCAGTCTGATTTGCGAAAGTTGTAAAGGAAAAAGGTTTAAAGACGATATTCTGGAAGTGAAATACCGTGGGAAAAGTATTTTTGATATTCTTGAATTGACTGTTGATGAGGCTATCGGATTTTTTGGAGAAAAAGAAGCAAGCACTGAAAAGAGAATTGTCACTAAGCTAAAACCTTTGCAGGATGTAGGTTTAGGTTATATTAAGCTTGGACAGTCATCTAGTACCCTCAGCGGTGGTGAGAGCCAGAGGGTTAAACTAGCCTACTTTCTGAGTAAAGAAGGTAGTTCTGAGAATATGTTTTTTATTTTTGATGAACCCACCACAGGACTTCACTTTCACGATATCCGAAAGCTTCTGGATGCCTTCAACGCACTTATAAAAAGAGGTCACAGCATCCTGGTTGTTGAGCACAATCTTGATGTTATCAAGTCGGCCGACTGGATTATTGATATAGGTCCCGGGGGAGGTGAAAAAGGTGGAAATATACTTTTTGAAGGCACTCCGGAACAAATCGCAGAATTCCCTGATTCTTACACAGGTCGGTTTCTTAAAGAAAAGCTCGCCAGATAATAAAGTGCAATCAGGATGTGCCAAATACCCTTTTCAGGATATTTCCAACGGCTGATTTAGCCCATTTCAAAGGGTCCCGGCGTATTTCTTTTTCCTGCAGTGCAACTTTATAGAAAAGTCCGTCAAGTGCCTTTTCAGTAACATAGGCTCCCAGATTAGTAGTTTTTACTGGCTCAATAAAACCCATTGAGTTATTAGCCACAGCGTTATAACTGGAAGTCAGTGTACCCCAAATCTGATTAGGAGAATAATTTCCAACCAGTTTTTTATCGAGTGAGGCATTTACTTTAGGGCTAAAGGCTTCAGTGAGTTGAGTGTATGTTGTGGATTTAAGGTAGCCGGTTGCAGCTGTTGAATCGAAACCTGAGGATTTAGTGGCGGCAGCAGGATTACTACCTTTGAGAATTGCCCAGCCATCGCTGAATGACATACCTGTAATGGCTGATTTAAAAATTGGTGCAGCTTCCTTTGATGCATCTTCTGCAGCACGGTTAATTGCCATTACGGCATCTTCCAGCTTTTTATCCAGTCCGGTTGCTTTAAAAATAGCCTTGTCTTTATTGGCATAAATTTTCTGTGCTTCCGGAGGAAGAAGGATTTTTATAGCTTCATCTTTGTAAAAACCGTTTAGTCTTGAAGTAAGGGAAACCGATGTGTCGGTTCCAACAAGTAGTGCTGTTTTCAGGCCTTCAATAACCTCGTTGCCTGAAAGAGGAGTGGATCCTCCGGCCGATTCCTGGGTAACCTGTGTGGCCAGATTCATAAGCTCGGCACAACCCTGATAAGCAAATGCCAAGAGGGCCAGAATGAAAAGGATACGTAAGTTTTTCATATGTTAAAAATTAAAAAAAAAGCCTATGAATTTTCATAGGCTGCAGTACTATTAATGAGGATCTTATTTTTCTTTAAACCCAAACATGATTGCAACGCACCCTTCTTTAGGCTCATCGGCCATTCCATTGGTAACAGGGACCTTAACAATAATCTTTAATTGCTGACTCGATTCGAGTTTGAAGTCCCATTTCCATTCATATCCATGGAATTTATTATTATAGAGTACTTTTCCATTTCCGTCTACAATACTAAACTCGATTTCCCCAAGATTATTAGCACCACAAATTCCTATTCTGTATTGGGTGTCAGAATAAAATGTCTTATAAAGTTCGGCTTCTTCCCCTTCGAGCAGAATAGCTGCATGGTAATTGCCGTCGTGTTGATAGGGAGACAGACCAACTTTGCAGGTATTTTTTGCAAATTGTTTACATTGTCCATCTGCCTTAAAGGGCACAAAAACAAAAACCAGAAAAAGGATGCTAACAAATAAGCTTCTTTTCATAACGAAGATATTTATTTATGATATATATCGGGTTCTTAATTCCTTAACTTTTCTTGTGAGCTCATCAAACACTTCCTGAGTCATTTTGATAGTTGATTCTGACTTTAATGTGGTAACATTGGTGTTCAAATCTTCAACAGGAGTAATTTCGGATTGTTCGATAATAATTTTATCGTAAATCGCTTTAAGCTCAGCAACATCTTGTAAAAGCACCTGCACTTCAGGATTATCTTTATTGTTTTCAAGAAGACTTACAACAATATTAAGTGAAAGTTTCTGATCAACAATCCTCTCAACAAGCTTATTGGTTTTGAGGTCTGCTCCCGGAGCAACAAGACTTGTGGCGATGTGCAATCCTTCAACCCATCCACCTACCAGAATTACAGCTGACGTATTCTGTAAACCCTTATCTTCCAGAAATGAATTTGAATTCAAAAGGGTTTCAGATATAATATCAATGATAACATCACGGTTGTTTATGTTTTCTTCGAGTCTGCGAATAGTGGCTTCGTCAATAGCATCCAGAATTTCAAGACCGTCAGCCATTTTCTTGGCAGCATTAATATAACTAAGGGTTGCCTGTGTCTGATCAAACAGACTGGCATAGCTCAGATCGGTTGTATAAATACCAAGGTTAAGAGCCATTTTAAGGTTGGTATTGTATTTTGAAGTATTTTCGACTTTATTCAGTAAATCGCCATCGTAACTTGCACCAGCATTTTTTATAAGCATGGCAGTTTCAAGGGGGGAGGGCAGGGAATAAAAAATACGTTTGGCAGTGTTAATCTTTTCAACAAGGTCATCATCCATTTCAGAGTTGAAATCTTCGGATAATCCGGAAGTGTCGGTATTATCGGTGTTCTTGCCTTTGTCCGAAACGCAGCCTCCTAATATAAACACCAGGAAGACGAACAGAAGCATGAATTGCTTTCCAGTATCCAGTAGCTTTATATTCATATAGATCGGTTTTTATTTATCTGATATTGAATGCTCATTA